>JAGRGW010000263.1 GCA_020445315.1 Gammaproteobacteria bacterium | reverse complement strand
CGCTTGACCGGGTCGTCGACGATCAGCGTCGTGACGTCGAGCTTGAGCACGGCGTCGAGGAAATCATCCGACAGGCCGTCGTCGAGCCGCTCGGCGATGTAGCGCCCGGTAACGTCGTCGCCACGGTAGGCCGGCGTGACCATGGCCAGGAATTCCTCGTGATCGCGGTCGAAGTAGTGCTTGCGGAAGCGCTCCAGCCGGCTGCCGGATGACTCGGCCAGCATCCGCGGGTACCAGAAATATCCGCCGAAGACCTCGTCGGCACCCTGCCCCGACTGCACCACCTTGATGTGCTGCGAGACCTGTTCCGACAGCAGGTAGAAGGCCACCGCATCCTGGCCGAACATCGGCTCGGCCATTGCGTCGACGGCCTCGGGCAGGCGCCGCAACACCTGGTCGTTGGGCACGAGGAACTTGTGGTGGATCGGCCGGTAGCGCTCGACGACCTGGTCGGAGTACTCGAACTCGCTGCCCTTCTCCTCCGGCTGGTCCTCGAAACCGACCGAGAACGTGTGGAAACCCTCGACCCCGATCTCGGCCAGCAGCGCCACCAGCAGGCTCGAATCGAGGCCGCCCGAGAGCAGCACGCCGACCGGCACATCGGCGACGTCGTTGCGCTTGCGTACCGCCGCCAGCAGCGCCTCGTGTGTCGCGTCGACCCACTCCTGCTCGCTGCGCGGCTGTGCCGGACGTCGCGCGTCCAGGTCCCAGTAGCGCGTCAGCGTCTGCCTGCCGTCGGCCCCGATCAGCAGGCTGTGCGCCGGTTCCAGCTTGCGGATGCCGCGCAGGATCGTCGTCGGCGCCGGGATCACGGCGTGCAGCGTGTACTGGAAGTGCAGGCCGGCCGGGTCGATCGCGGTGTCGATACCGCCACCGGCGAGCAGCGCCTGCGTGTTCGAGGCGAAGCGGAAGCGCTCCGCGTTGGCCGCGTAGTAGAACGGCTTGATGCCGAAACGGTCACGCGCGGCAAACAGCTGTCGACGCCGGCTGTCCCAGATCGCGAACGCGAACATGCCGTGCAGGCGCGACGGGCAATCGGTGCCCCATTCGCGGTAGGCCTTCAGGATCACCTCGGTGTCGCCACCGGAAACGAACCGGTGACCGAGACCGGCCAGTTCGGCGCGCAGTTCGCGGTAGTTGTAGATCGCGCCGTTGAACACCAGCACCAGTTCGTCGTCGACCATCGGCTGGTGCGAACGCTCGGACAGGTCGATGATCGACAGGCGACGATGCCCGAACGCCACCGGGCCACCGTGCCAACTGCCCTCGTCATCCGGGCCGCGCCGCGCCAGCGCCGGCAGCATGCGCGCGACGAGTGCGGGATCGGCCGCCGTCCCGTCGAGTCGAAGTTCACCGCAGATACCACACATGAGGGGACCTCCTCGCTCGTAAAAACGGCTCCGGGAACGGGCGTTTGGGTATGGGTCAGACCCGCACGAGCCTGGCGGGCACCACTGCTCGCCCAGTTTACCGCGACAGCCTTGCGGGCGTCATGGCAGGCAGGACGACGAGACCGGCCGGGACGGTCGGCACGCGTTCAGGGATCGCCGTAACCGCCACCGCCCGGCGTCTCGATACGCAGGCGGTCACCCGGCTCGACCGTGCACTCGACCTTGGGCGACAGTGGCGTGCCGTTGAGCAGGTTGCGTCCGGTAGCCCCGGGACCACCGCCAGCCAGTCCCCAGGGGGCATGCCGCCGGCGCTCGGTCAGCAGGGTCACGTGTGCCGGCGCGGTAAAGCGGTACTCGCGCACGAGCCCGTCGCCGCCTGCGCGCCGGCCACGCCCGCCGGCACCGCGCCGCAGGCCGTAGGCGACCACCTGCACCGGGTAGCGCGATTCGAGCACCTCGACCGGCGTATTCAACGTGTTCGTCATGTGGGTCTGTACGCCGTCGAGACCGCCACCCGACAGACCCGCGCCCATCCCCCCGCCGATGGTCTCGTAGTAGCTCCAGGGTCGGTCACTGCCCTGACGACTACCCATGGCCAGGTTGTTCATGCTGCCGTGGCTGGCCGCCGGAACGCGGTCCGGCACGGCCCGGGACAGCGCGCCGAGCACGACGTCGACGACACGGGTGCTGGTCTCGACATTACCCGCCGCCACTGCCGCCGGCTTGCGCGCATTGAGCAGGCAGCCCGCCGGGGCGCGCAAGGCAATGCGCCGGAAAGCGCCGAAACAGGCCGGCGTCTGCGGTGGCATCAGGCAGCGGAACACGTAGTAGACGGCGGCCGCGGTGACCGCCAGCGGGCAATTGACGTTGCCCGGGACCTGCTCGGCGGTCCCGCTGAAATCGGCCTCGGCCCGGCTGCCGTCGATGACGAGACGCAGGGCGATGGGGATGTCGACGCGCCCCTGGCCATCGTCGTCGAGATAGTCGGTATAGACATATTCGCCGTCGGGGATGTCGTCGAGCGCGGCGCCGGCCAGGCGCTCGGCGTAGTCGTTGAGTTCGACCAGTGCCGTGGCGAAACCGGCCACGCCACGTTCCGCGATCAACCGACCGAGCCGCTCGCCCCCCGCGCGGTTCGCCGCGACCTGGGCCGAAAAGTCGCCGGCGGCGTCTGCCGGGTTGCGCACCCCGGCGGTCACCGTCGCCAGGACCTCGTCGACCACGACGCCCCGACGCAGCAGGTGGATCGGCGCAATGATGGTCCCCTCTTCTTCCAGCCGACTGGAAATCGGCATCGAGCCCGGAGAGGACGCGCCGATATCGGCGTGGTGCGCCCGGTTGACGACGAAGGCGCGCAGCAGGCCCTCGGCGAACACCGGGGCGATGACAGTGACGTCCGGCAGGTGAGTCCCGCCCAGGAACGGGTCGTTCAGGATCACCTGGTCGCCCGGACTCCAGTCGATACGCGTGACGATATCGCGCATCGCGAACGCCATGCTGCCCAGGTGGACCGGGATGTGGGCCGCCTGCGCGCAGAGATAGCCATCCGCATCGAACACGGCACAGGAGAAATCCAGCCGGTCGCGGATGTTGGGCGAAAACGCACTGTTTCGGAGCACGAGCCCCATTTCGTCGCAAACGGCGTCGAGGCGACTGCTGAAGATATTGAGTTCGGCGGGGGTCATGGCGGTCGTGCTGTGGCGATCTGTCCGGCAAAGTTTACGCCGTTGGGGCGCCACGACCAGACACCTGACGTGCCTGACACGGGTTTGCGCCTGACTTCTGCGGGGTAATTGCGGTTGAAAGCGCCGAGCACCAGTCCCTAGAATCGCCCACACCGAATTGCGGACACCTTCCCCGCAAAGCATGACGACCAAGGAGTCTTGAACGATGGCGCACGAACTTCCCGCCCTGCCCTACGAAATGAACGCACTGGAGCCGGTGATTTCGAAAGAAACCCTCGAGTTCCACTACGGCAAGCACCACAACACCTATGTCACCAACCTGAACAACCTGGTGCCGGGCACCGAGTTCGAGAACATGTCGCTGGAAGACATCGTCATGAAATCGTCGGGCGGCGTGTTCAACAACGCGGCCCAGGTGTGGAACCACACTTTCTACTGGAACTGCCTGAGCCCGAACGGCGGCGGCGAGCCCAGCGGCGCCCTGGCCGACGCCATCAACGCGGCATTCGGTTCGTTCGCTGCGTTCAAAGAGGCCTTCAGCAAGTCGGCAGCGACCAACTTCGGCTCCGGCTGGACCTGGCTGGTCAAGAACGCCGACGGCGGCGTCGAGATCGTCAACACCTCGAACGCCGGCACGCCGATGACCGACGGCAAGACCGCGCTGCTGACCGTCGACGTGTGGGAGCACGCCTACTACGTCGACTACCGCAACGCGCGCCCGAAGTACCTCGAAGAGATCTGGAAGATCATCAACTGGGACTTCGTCGCCGGTAACTTCGGCAGCTGATCGAGCCCCGACAGTTCACGGGCCCCGGCTTTCCGCAAGGAGCGTCGGGGCGCGTGGCGGGCCAGTGAGCTGCCGGCTCGTGGCATCGGTCTGATCGTGGCGCTGCCCACGAAAGGGCGCAGCGAGCGGCGGGGCCTTTCAAATCCCGGCTTGGCCTGATCCGCAGCACCACGCCACCCCTTGCTCAATCCACGACAGCTTGCACCCTCGCGCGCGCAACCGGTAGCCGCAGAGCTACTGTGACGGGACCAGGTACTCGGTGTCCTGCAGGTGCTTCCAGTAGGCCCGCTGCATACCCATCGGGCGCTTTTCGAAATCGCTGCCTGCGACATAGTGATCCATTTTCCTGTACCTCCCCAGCATGGCCATCACCCGATCGAGAGTGGATTGGTACGTGATCTCGTGATTGATCAAGTCGCGGTAGTACTGGTCGAGTTCGCGTAATCGACGCCCATCCGCCACCTGGGCCTTGAGCCTCTTTTTGTTCTTGTACCAGCTCATATGCACCATCGACGCAAGCGTAAAGCGCTCGGCCGGCGATTGCATGAAAAGCCGTCGGGGATCGCCAAAGGCATGCGCCATGACGCTAACGTTGGCGGTCAATTGTAAACTGCCTCGCCCGCTTCAGCGCCACATCGATTACCAAGCCACCGTCGCAGTGGATGGCAGCACGACCAGGACAGGGTTGCGCATGGCCGCTTTCAAGCGAACAGCTGAACGTGCCTACCCGGCATGACGCGGATTCTCCGACCCACGCGGCGCGTATCAGCTGCACTGGCGAGGGGAACGCAACCGATATCAGAAATCTCGCGGCCACAGTCGCGCACTATGCCGCACGGTCAGCAGATTGATCGTGTCAGTCACTTCGTAGACGACGATGTACGATTGGTGCACCACGAGTTCGCGGGTTCCTTCCACGCGACCGGGCCTGCCGACAAGTGGATTCTCCGGTAATGTCGTCTCCACCGCTTTCACGATAGCGTCACCCAGCGCCAACGCTGCATTCGCGTTGTCGGCGGCGATGTAGGACACGATGCCCTCGAGCTCGGCGAGCGCTTCCGCCGACCAGAGAAGCTTCATGCGGATTCGGGTTTAATGGCCGCCTTCAGCCGATCCCGCACTTCGTCCGTCGTATGGACGCGACCGGCCGCCACATCCGCTTGTCCGCGCTTGATTGACTCGATAAAGGCCTCTTCTTCGTCGAGATAGCGCTCAATGGCTTCGTTCGCCAAGAACGATTTGGAACGCCTCGTAGCTGACGCCAGGGCTTCGAGCCGTTTGGTCGTGGCGGGTTTGGCGTGGACAGAGATCACCGATCGATTGGCCATGGGTTTGCCCCCCGGTTAGTGCACATGTATACATGTTAATACATCGCACATTGAACACCCCCGGCTCCGGACTCATGGCGTATTCAACAAGCCCGACGCTTGCCACGCGCATCAACACTTGCTAGTGTTCCGCCTTTGCTGTGCAGCCAGCGCAGCTGAAACGGGTGGTCCTCTAGCCCAGGACTGCCTTTTGTTTTTTTGGAGAGGCGCCTTTTCGGGTCCGGACCGGATCCTCACAGATTGAACGTGCGCCTTTGTTCTGAGGGCGAACCAGAATCCCATGACCGATTCCCTGATGCACACCTACAAGCGGTTGCCCGTCACCTTCGTCAGGGGTGAAGGCGCCACGCTGTGGGACACCGACGGCCGGCAGTATCTCGATGCCCTCAGCGGCATCGCCGTCTGTAACCTGGGCCATGCCCATCCCGCCGTCACCGATGCCGTCTGCCGACAGGCCGGCACGCTGGTGCACACGTCGAACATCTACGGCATCGAGGCACAGGAACAGCTCGGCGACGCGCTGACCGCGCTGGCCGGCATGGACCGCGTGTTCTTCGGCAACTCCGGCGCCGAGG
>JAGRGW010000262.1 GCA_020445315.1 Gammaproteobacteria bacterium | reverse complement strand
TGATGCGATAGTGCTCGCGGTCGGTCAGGGGGTGGCCGGTCGCAACTTCAATTACCGGTATGTCATCGAGTTAGTCATGGGTTGGGAAGCCTGGTTGACCCTGGCCGTCGTTGCCACCTGTTTCGCCCTGATGGCGATGTCAACGATGTCGCCGGACATCGTGCTCACGGCTGGCCTCAGCCTGCTGCTGATCAGTGGTGTACTCGAACCGCAGCAGGCGCTGGCGGGCTTTTCGAACCAGGGCATGTTGACGGTCGCGGTGTTGTACGTCGTCGTGACCGGCCTGACCGAGACCGGTGCGATCGGCTGGGTGGTGCAACACGTACTTGGTCGTCCGACCGGCGAGCGTCGCGCCCAGTGGCGGCTGATGGCGCCGGCTGCCGGGCTGAGTGCTTTCCTCAACAACACGCCCGTCGTCGCCATCTTCGTGCCGGCAATCCAACTGTGGGCGAGGCAGAACAACCTGAGCCTGTCCCGCCTGTTGATCCCCCTCAGCTACGCAAGCATCGCCGGCGGCCTGTGCACGCTGATCGGTACGAGTACCAACCTCGTCGTCAACGGGCTCCTGATCGAGCAGGGACAGGGTAACGGTCTCGGCATGTTCGATATCGCGTGGATCGGCGTGCCGATTGCGGTGACCGTACTCGGCTTCATCATCCTGTTCGGTCACCACCTGTTGCCGGACCGGCGCGAGCCACTGCTGCCGGCCGACAGCCTCCGCGAGTACGCGATCGAGATGATGGTCGAGCCGGGTTCGGCGCTGGTCGGGCGGTCGATCGAGGAGGCCGGCCTGCGCGCGTTGCCGGGCCTGTTCCTGGTTGAGATCCAGCGCGACGACATGGCGCTGCCGGCGGTTGCACCGACCGAGGTGCTGCGCGCGGACGATCTCCTCGTGTTCGCCGGCAATATCGATTCGGTGGTCGACCTGAACCGGGTGCGTGGGTTGGTGCCGGCGACGCGCCAGGTGTTCAAGCTCGACGGTCCCCGGCAGGACCGGCGGTTCTTCGAGGCCGTGGTGTCGGCGACCCATCCGCTGGTCGGTCAGCGTGTGCGCGACGGCCGGTTCCGTACCCGCTACGAGGCCGCGATCATCGCCATCGCCCGCCGTGGCGCGCGCCTGCACGGCAAGATCGGCGACATCGTGCTGCACGAAGGTGACACCCTGTTGCTGGAGGCGCGGCCGTCCTTCGCCAGCCAGTACCGCCGCAGTCGCGATTTCCTGCTGGTCGGCGAGGTCGGTGATTTCCATCCGCCCAACCATGCCCATGCGCCGCGCGCCGTGCTGGTCGTGGCCGGCATGGTGTTGCTGGCGGCTACCGGCCTGACGTCGATGCTCGAGGCGGCGCTGATCGCCGCCGGCCTGATGCTGGCGCTGCGCTGCACCAGTGGCCATGCTGCACGCCAGGCGCCGGACTGGCAGGTGCTGGTCGTCATCGCGACCTCGTTCGGGATCGGCTCGGCGATGCAGTCGACCGGTGCATCGGATGGCCTTGCCGCGCTCGTCACTGATGCCTCCGCCGGTAACCCGTACCTCAGCCTCGCCCTGGTGTTCGCCATCACGGCCGCGTTGTCGGCCGTGGCCACCAACAACGTTGCGGCGGTGCTGGCGTTCCCGGTCGCAGTCTCGGCCGCCGCGCAGCTCGGGGTCTCGGTCATGCCTTTCGCGATCGGCATCATGGTGGCCGCCTCGGCCAGCTTCGCGACGCCGATCGGCTACCAGACCAACCTGATGGTCATGAACGCCGGTGGTTACCGGTTCGGCGATTTCATCCGCATAGGCCTGCCGCTGACGCTGTTGGTGGGCGTGCTCACGGTGGCAATGGCACCGCTCATCTGGCCGTTCTGAGCCGTCCGGGACGCGCCTGCCCGCTGCGCCGGGTGCTCAGCCTCGATCGAGTATGCGCAGCGCGGCGTCCAGGCCGTCGGCATCGATCGGGTCGGCGTCGATGAGCTCGAGGCGGCTGCGTCCGTCGCGTGGTGCGGCGGTGTCCATCCAGTCGGCGTCGTTGACCGTGCGCCAGCCGCGCTCGGTCAGGAACAGCCCCTTGTAGCGCTCGGCGTCCTGCTCCCGCAGCAACCGCGCCAGCGTCGCCTCCGGCCATGCGGCAGTCTGCTCGACGAACCAGCCGGCGCGGTGGTAGCCGTCGCCGCGACCGTCGATGCGCTGCCAGCGCGGGTTGCCTGTTGCCTCTGATTCCTGCGCGATGCCCGATTCGACGAGGAATGCGTGGGCCTCGGGGAACCGGGCCCGTCGCGAGCCGTTTCCCGGTGTGTCCAACCAGGCCGCATCGACACGTCCCGCCGACACCATCGCGATACGGGACTTGGCCGGTGACAGTGCCAGAGCGAACGTCTCGAACGCCGCGATGTCGTCGGCACTACAGAGGTCGGTCTTGTTCGCGACCAGGACGTCGGCGAGGTGGACCTGGTCGATGAAGTTGGGGTGTTCGCGGTGGCGCGGGGACCCGAGGTGACGTGGATCCACGAGGCAGACGGTCGGGCCGACAACGAGTACGTCGGCGTAAAGTGGGCCGCTCAGGGTATCGAGCACCTGCGCCGGGTGGCCGAGCCCGCTGGGCTCGATCAGGATCCGGTGCGGTCGATACTGACGGATGATCCGGTTGAGGCCGGTCGTGAACGCCGGCGCAGCCACGCAGCACAGGCAGCCACCGGCAACCTCCTGCACGTAGACGCCCGTGTCCGCGAGCAGGGCGCCGTCGACACCGACCTCGCCGATCTCGTTGACCAGTACGGCCCAGCGCTGTGTTGCGGGGTGCCGGGCGAGCAGGTGGCGGATCGCGGTGGTCTTGCCGACGCCGAGAAAGCCGGTCACCAGGTTGACGTTGATCATCGTCAGGGCCTTGCGGTGTCCTCGGTGGCGGTGCTGCCCGCGGCATCGCCCCGGAAATAGTAGTCGTACTTGCTGTGCAGGTGGGTCGTGAACTCCCAGGCCTCGTTGTACGACAAGCCGCTGTTCTCGGGGAAGATGACCTTCACGTAGAGGCCGTTCTCGTACGCTTCGGCGAGGCGTGTGAGCACCCTGTCGAGGCGATCGCGACGAATCGGCTGGTAGCTGCCTTCGCCACCTTCACGCCAACTGATTTGGTACGCGCCGTCGGCCTTCCAGTAACGCACCTCGATCAGGTGTCGTCCTCCCGAGCTGCGCGCCGGCTTGACCAGCTTGTCGTACTTGACCTTGAGCGAGTCGAATTCGTCCGACAGCACCAGGTAACGCCGTTCCGCCGCCTGCTCCTGTTCGCGCACGATGTCGAGGTCTTCACGTTGTTCCACGATCGTCTGCTGGAGGCGTTCGGCCTGTTGCTGGCTGGCGGCGTAGCGTTCGCGCAGTTGCCGCAGACCGTCCTCGAGCGTGACGATCGTGCGCTGGGCCACGTTCAGTTGCAGCTGGCGATCGTCGATCTGCGCCAGTGCCTCGCCCAGTTGCGACTGGCGTCGCTGTATGTCGTCCTCGAGACTTTGGCGCAACATTTCGAGTTGCGCGGCCTGCTGCAGCAGGTCGTCGCGTTCGTTGCTCAGGCCGCTGATTGCGCGCAGCTGCTCGGCGATCAGGGTCTCGTTGACGAGCTTGTTGTCCTGCAGGCGCATCAGTTCCAGCTGCATGCGCTGGACGCGCTCCTCGGCCTGGTGCAGCGCGCTCGACAGGCTGTCCTTTTCCTTGCCGGTGGCACGGGCCAGCTCGGCGGCAATACGTTCGGCCTCGACGGTCGAACGCAGCTGGCTGACGAGTTCCATGTTGCGCACGAGCAGCACGACCATCGCGATCAGGAAGATCATGACCACGACGGTCATGATGTCGGTGAACGATGGCCAGAAACCCTCCTGCGCCTCGCTGGCGTGGTTGAGTCGCAGGTCGGTGAAGCCGTCTTGGCTCATTCGTCGTCACGCAGGCGGAAGCCGGCGCGCAGGTGCTGCTTGATCGCGTCGAGGTGGTCGTCGAGAGTGTTGCTCTTGGCCTGGTAGGTGGCCAGGGTCCTGGCGAGTTGGTCCTGGGTCTCCTCGAAGCCAAGCTGCGATTTCTGCAGTTGGTCGATCAGGCTCTGCAGCGAGCGGATCAGGCCGGTGAACTCGTACAGCACGCTCTCGGTCTGGACCTGGAAACGGGGCATCAGGTAGGTCGTCGTGACCTGCTCGATGCCGCTGATCAGGTTGGTCTGTGCATCGGTCAGGCGCTGGTAGATGTAGCCGAAGAACACGTAGCACAGGATCGCCGTGATCGTCGTGGACAGTGCGGTCGACATACCGTGGATCACCATGCCCATGCCGGTCGCGCTGATCGCGTTCTCCAACACGTCGGAGGCGCCGATCAGGGCAATCGACAGCGATACGATGGTGCCGAACACGCCGGTCAGGATCAGGATGTTGTGAATGAAGCGCGGCAGGCTGTTGCGGGTGCTCTCGCTGGCGACCAGCGTCGCCGCCAGGGCGTTCTGGTTGATCGGCGTGCGCGTGTCGTGCAGGTGCAGCAGCGTTGCGTAGCGGCGGCCGATCATGCTGCTGGCGCTGACGCCGTCGAGCAGTTCCTCGTCGGGTCGACCCTCGGCATTGCGAATGAAGCGACTCAGCGCCGCCTCTTCGCGCATGTATATCACGAGGATGCTGATGGCGCGCAACAGGCCGAGCAGGAAAAGCGCCAGGATCGAGCCGTTGACGACCAGCCCGAGCGGGGTCAGCTGTTCCTTGAAATAGACCGAGTTGACGATATCGACCTTCCAGGCCGCGAGACCGATCCCGACCGCGCCCAGCAGGAGCATCCGCAGCAGGGTATTGCGGCTGTAGTGTCGACGCAGATTGATGGTTTCCAATTTGTTAATCTCTCAGGATCGGCAGCCCGGAGCATGCGCGCCGCGCCTAAACTGCCCCAGTCTAACATAAGTGTTTTCTAATGCATGAGCCGACACCGCCGGGCGAACGGGATCGTACCCGAAATCTCCATTTCGCCGCCGAACAATGCCTGTTGAGCGCAGATATCGCCAGTAAGCTCGAACTTGCGCATGGTCTGCAACGGGACCTGGAAGCGGGGCTGCTGCGGTGCGAACCGTTGCCGGAGATGCCGTCGCTGATCGATGCGGGGCGGCCGGCCAGGCCCGAGCTGGTAGCTCCGTCGCAACTGGTGCAGCGCAAACTGGGTACCCGCGAGGGTGTCGCGGCGTTGCTCCATGCCGTCGCGCACATCGAGTTCAACGCCATCAACCTGGCCTGCGATGCCGTCTACCGCTTTCGCGACATGCCCGATGACTACTATCACGACTGGGCCAGGGTGGCTGCCGAGGAGGCTTACCATTTCAGCCTGCTGCAGCGGCGCCTGGAACAGCTGGGCCATACTTACGGCGATTTTCCCGCGCACAATGGCCTGTGGGAGCTGGCGCAGGACACAGCTTCCGATGTTCTGCTGCGCATGGCGCTGGTGCCGCGGGTCATGGAAGCGCGCGGTCTCGACGTGACGCCGGGCATGATCCGCCGCTTCGCCGCCATCGGCGATGAGGCTACCGTGGCTGTTCTCGAGATCATCCTGCGCGACGAGATCGGGCATGTCGAGGCCGGCAGTCGCTGGTTCCACTACCTGTGTCGGCAACGTGGGCTGGATGCCGAATCCACCTATTTCAGTTTGCTGGAGCGCCACCTCGGCTCCAACGTGCGTTGCCCTTTGCACCGCGAGGCCCGGCTGCAGGCCGGTTTTTCCGAATCCGAGTTGGGTCGACTGGAGGCCTTATGCGCAAAACACTGATTGTCCCGTTCGTGCTGTTGGCGTGGGCGGCTGCCGCCAATGTGGTTGCCGAACCGGTGGATCTGCTGGTTTACAAGGTCTGGGAACGTGGGATCGACCCGTACATCAATCGCATCATGGTGACCGAGGACCATATCCGCCTCGACGAGGGCGACGACGCCGGCGCCTACACCCTGTACGATCGTGACCAGGAGATCATCTACAACGTGTCGCACGAGGACCGCTCGGTGCTGGTCATCAACCCGACCGCGTTCCTGCCGGAATCGGCCGACAGCCTGATCCTCGGCGAACAGGTGCAGACCGACGCCGATGCACCGACGGTTGCCGGACAGGTACCGCGTCGCGTGCGCCTGCTGGCCAACGGCGAGGTCTGCAGCGAACTGGTCGCCGTCGAGGGCGTCATGCAGGAGGCCGTGGACGCGCTGTCGGAACTCAAGCTCACGCTGGCCCGTGCCCAGGTCGCGAGTCTGGCGGTGACGCCGCTCGAACTGCAGACGCCTTGCGAGCTTGCCTCCAGCGTCTACGCGGCCGACCGCGTTTACCGCTTCGGTCTGCCCCTGCAGGAGCGCGGTGCCGGCCGCAGCCAGTCACTGCGCGATTTCGTCAGTGGTTTCGAGGTAGCCGACGACCTGTTCCGCATTCCGGAAGACTACAGCCGCCAGACGATGTTCTCGTCCGAAGCGATCTGATCGTCGCGCGCGGTCTCGGGCCGCCGGCCGGCGGCGTTCAGTCGCCGGCCAGGACGACGCGTTGCAGTGCCTTGCCGTCGTCCACCCAGGCCGCCGCGTGGTCATGGTGCCATTCGGGCAGCACGAGGCGCCACGCGTCGCTGCCGTCCGGCAGCCGGATCGCGTGTCGTGCCGGCCGATGGGTATGGCCGTGTATCAATTGCCTGACCCGGAATCGCCGCAGGTAGTCGACCACGGTGTCGGCATTGACGTCCATGATGTTTTCCGATTTCAGCGCCTTGCGCTCGCGACTGCGACGACGAATGTCGTCGGCGATGCGGTTTCGGGCAGCGAGCGACTTGCGCAACATCAGCCACTGGAAGATCGGGTTGCGAAAGCGCTTGCGGGTCTTCTGGTATTCCACGTCGTCAGTACACAGCAGGTCGCCGTGCATCAGCAGCGTGGGTTGCCCGGCGACGTTTGCAACATGGGTGTCGGGCAGCAGCCTGGCCGCAACCTCGCGCATCAGGCGTTTGCCCATCGCAAAGTCGCGGTTGCCCTGCTGCACCAGCAGTTCTACCTTGCGCCGGGTCAGTCCGCGCAGGTCGGCGCGTATCCTGTCGGCGATCGCGCTGTCGTCATCGTCGCCAACCCAGACGTCGAACAGGTCGCCGAGAATGAAGACGCGGTCGCCGGGTTGCGGGAACTCGGACAGGAACCGCTCGAACAGCGCGATCGTTTCCGGTCGCTCTTCGGCGAGATGCAGGTCGGAGATAAACCACTGCCTGTTCATGCGCCGGTATTGTAACCGTTCATCGGCTACGCCCGCTTTTCCAATAGTGATCGCGACAGCGAACCCGTATGCTGGACAGCTCGACACCGGGGTAGTGCATGTTCCAGGTCTTTGAAATCGTCTTTCCGATCTTCGCGATCGTGCTGTTGGGCTACCTGTACGCGAGCCGGTTCGGTGCCGACATGACGTCGGCCAACCGACTGAACCTCGAGATATTCACCCCGGCGCTGATCTTCTCGGTGCTGTCGGGCGAGGGGTTCGAACTGGCGCGCTACGCCGACCTGGCCCTGGCCGCGATGATCATCGTCCTGGGCTCCGGTCTGCTGGTGTGGCCGGTCAGTCGCCTGCTCGGCTACGCCGACCGCGTCTTCCTGCCACCGATGATGTTCAACAACTCGGGCAACATGGGCCTGCCGCTGGCGCTGTTCGCGTTCGGCGAGGCCGCGCTGCCAGCGGCGATGATCCTGTTCCTGGTCGAGAACACGCTGCACTTCACCGTCGGCAACGCCATGCTGACGGGCCATGTGAACCCGCTCAGGTTGCTGCGCATGCCGATGCTGGTGGCGACGCTTGGCGGTCTCGTGGTCGCGGTGCTCGAGCTCCCGGTGCCCGGTCCGCTGCACGAGGCGATCGACCTGGTCGGCCAGATCGCGATCCCGCTGATGCTGTTTGCGCTCGGCGTGCGAATGACGGGGGTGGATCTCGCCGACTGGCGCATCGGGGTTGCAGGTGCGGTGCTGTGCCCGCTCAGTGGCCTGCTGATGGCCTGGCTGGTGCTGCAGTGGATGCCGCTGCCCGACGTGCAATACGCCCAGCTGGTCGTGTTTGCGGCACTGCCTCCCGCGGTGCTCAACTTCATGCTGGCGGAGCGCTACGCGATCGAACCGCGCAAGGTGGCGGCAATCGTGCTGATCGGTAACCTGGCCAGCCTGCTCGTCATCCCTGCCGTGCTATGGGCCGTCGTCTGAACGGCCGGCCAGGGACAGCCGGCCGGCCGGCGCCGGATCAGTCGCTGATCTCGGCCTTCTCGATGACGATCGGTTCGACCGGCACGTCGGAATGCCCGGCGCGGTTGGTCGTATCGACGGCCTTGATCCGGTCGACCACGTCCATGCCGCCGGTGACCCTGCCGAACACGCAGTAGCCCCAGCCGTCCTG
>JAGRGW010000261.1 GCA_020445315.1 Gammaproteobacteria bacterium | reverse complement strand
TTCTTCTTCGACGAGGCGCACCTGCTGTTCGACAAGGCGCCGCACGCCCTGGTCGAGAAGATCACCCAGGTCGTACGCCTGATCCGCTCGAAGGGTGTCGGCGTGTTCTTCGTCAGCCAGTACCCCGACGACGTGCCGGACGAAGTCATCGGCCAGCTCGGCAACCGCATCCAGCACGCACTGCGCGCGTTCACGCCGCGCGACCGCAAGGCGGTTCGTGCCGCCGCGCAGACCTTCCGCGAGAACCCCGCGTTCGACACCGAGGAGGCGATCGGCCAACTCGGCGTCGGCGAGGCACTGGTCTCGACGCTCGACCACAAGGGCATCCCGTCGGTCGTGCAACGCACGCTGATGGCGCCGCCGCGCTCGCAGTTCGGCCCGGTCGACGACAAGCATCGCGCGCGCCTGATCGAGCGCTCGCCGCTGGCCAGCGCCTATGGCGACGCCATCGACCGCGAATCCGCCTACGAACTGCTGCAGAAGCGTGAACAGGAACTGGCCGAGCAGCGTGAGCGCGAGGCCGCCGCCGCGGCCGAGGCCGAGGCGCGGGAAAAGGCTGAGCGTGCCAGCCGCAGCAGCAGTGGCGGCAGCCGCGGCAACCGGCAGAGCGTTGGCGAGGCCATGGTCAAGTCGATCGCGCGCTCGCTCGGCTCGAGCCTCGGCCGCCAGATCATGCGCGGCATCCTCGGGTCACTGACACGGCGACGCTGATAAGGCATCGCGCATCGATCGCGAGTCAGGGCGAACCACACCGGGACGCACGACGCGTGGTACGGCGTCTGCGTACCACTTGCGCCTGGTCACCTCACGCGACCGCCTTCATGAGATTCGTCTCGGCGGCCAGCCGCCGGGGCACCGCCGGACAACCCTGTCGCAGCATGCAACCCACGCCTCCGGCCTGACGCAGCGCCAGGCTGTCGCAGAGGAGGATTCGAGCGTTGTGACGCAAGGTCTCCAGGCACACTTCGATCTTGGACTCCCAGGGCAGCCCGTGGCCGAAGTTGTCCCAGTCTGACAGCAGCACGGTATCGGCCACGCCGCGCCGGACTGCATCGATAACCGCCTGGAAACCCAGCAAGGCATGGTCCGAGCGCTGCCGGTCGAACAGGGCGTCCACCCGTCTTTTCATATCAGCCTGGCAGGTCGCGGCGAGGCGATGACGTGCCCGCTCGCGCAACGCTTCGAGGCTGGCTTTGTCGCCTGTCAGCGGGATACAGCCAATCAGCCGATCTGTCACCTCGTCAGGCAACCACGACGTAATCGCTGCCAGCGTCTGCTTGTCCGTGGCCACCAGCAGGGGTTCGCTTGAAGCGACCAGGATCTCCCGCAGTGCCCGCTCCGGCTCGCCGGCGGACATACCAAACCGTCCCGTTTTCGATAGCGCCCTGTGGGTTGCCTTAAGGTTCGCCCACGCCGGCCGGGGCATGATTTCGATTTCGTGCCGCGACGCGTGGTGGGTATCCGGATCGAGTCGCAGCAATGCGAGTCGGCCATCACGTGCCAGCAAAAGGTTACCCCGGGCCTGGGTCTCGGCCTGGTGAAGTGCCAGCATCGGCAGGATTTCCGCCGAGCGGCTGTAGACGAGGCGGTTACCTGGCGAGGAGGCTGTTTTCACCAGCGTCAGGTGGCGGTCGGTCGGCGCGCCGCGCGTGAACACGGCAATGCCCCGTACACCCTCCCGCTGCACCTGCTCGAGGCTCCTTCGAATGACCTCGATTGCGCTGTCGAACTCGAGACGGTCGACACCGCTCAGCGCGGCGCGAATCTGGGCTGCTTTCCTGTTCAGGAAAGCCAGGCAGTATGCGAGTCCTTTGCGCATATCCAGGTAGCAGCTGATGAACGGTCGGTCACTGTTGTTCAGGTGAGCAAGTTCGACGAGGGGGTTGGTCGGGGTGGACACAGGTAACTGGCCGTTCAGAGCGCTCGCATGCATGATCGATCCTCCGTGGGTGTTGAGAATCAGTCTTGCAGATACACCTCGACGGTCTGTTCGGAATATCCTGACACCAACATCGTTTTTTGCGAGCCGTTAGGGTCGCAGCTGTCGGATCTGCAACCCGCCAGGGGCAAGCGGCCGGTGTCATGCCCGGTGTCGAAGCGGCTACGACGGGTTCGCCGAGAAGGCTTGCTGTCCCGGCGGAAGGTCATTCCCGGGCGGGTCGACGTCGGTGGCGTCGCAAAGCGCCGCACCGTTCGACCACTCAACGCGTACCGATCAGGCCCCCGTGAACCTTGCGGCCGAACAGCCGCTCGGCATTGCGGTAGGCGATATTCTCCGCGACCGGGCGCGAAAAGCGGCTTAGCCATTGCCGGTTGGTGTGGATCAACTCCCGGTATTCCGCCCATTGGCTGTTGGCCCAGGTGTCCGACCCGACCAGGAAGCGATCGGGGAAACGTTCGATGACCCTTCGCCAGTCGGCGTTGATGCTGCCGTCGTCATGCATGATGTCGGTTTCCCGGTAGGACGTATCGGCATACAGCGAGTCGTAACGCGCCATCATGCTCTCGACGACCGATGCCGGCTCGGTCATGCCGGCATGGGCCCAGATGATGCGCAGGTCCGGCTGCATGTCGTACAACAGGTCGACGGGCCCTTTGCCCGAGTGCACATGTATCAGGATGTCGTGCTCGGCCGCCAGGGCCGCAACCTGGCGCAGCAGTGCCTGGTCCTCGATGCCGACCTCGTGCAGGTGGAACTCGCCGATACCTTCATGCGGATACGCGGCGAGTCTTTCCGACAGGTAGGCAAAGATACCGGGATGCCGGGTCCAGTTACCTGAATCGGCCTCGCCGTGGTAGGGGCGCAGCTCGGGGAAGATGCGGTTTGGCGCATAGTCGAGTAGCCGGATGGTGCCCGCGTCCGGTGTCGACGAGACCAGCGCCATGGCCACGCCGCTGTCATTCATCCGCCTCAGAACCGCCTTGGGCGGCACCGGCTCCCAGGCGCGCTCGCTGTAATGCATGTGCGCATCGAAAATCGGCAGAGCCATGACCGCCTCGCCGATGTGGTGATGGTCGGCATCGGCGCGGGCTGTGGCCGAAGGGCCAAGCGTTAGTGTCAGCAGGATTGCGGGCAGCAATTTCATCAGGGGCACTCCCGGAGAATCGTGAACACGCCTGCGGCTTGGCGGTGTCCGTAGCGATGGTAGCCTGAATCTGACGGGGTACTGGTCAGTCGAAAGGGCACATTTACCCTGCCGTTTTCGCCGGAACGTGGCCGGCGGCAGTCACCCGCGCCCAAACAATGCGCGCACCTATAACCCTGCATTCAGACCATTCTTTGCCGGGCCGCGCGGGCTTATCGTCTTGGCAATCATCCATTGCCGGGATCCGTCATGCATCCGCACCGCCTGAAGCACGCGACCAGCCCCTACCTGCAGCAACACGCCGACAACCCGGTCGACTGGTGGCCCTGGTGCGAGGAAGCGCTGCAACTGGCACGCGAACAGGACAAACCGATCCTGTTGTCGATCGGCTACTCGGCCTGCCACTGGTGCCATGTCATGGCGCACGAGTCGTTCGAGGACCCGGCGACTGCCGCGGTCATGAACGAGCTGTTCGTCAACATCAAGGTCGACCGCGAGGAACGCCCCGATCTCGACCGGATCTACCAGACCGCCTACCAGCTGCTGGCGCGCCGGGCCGGCGGCTGGCCGTTGACGGTGTTCCTAATGCCGGACGACCACAGCCCGTTTTTTGCCGGTACCTATTTCCCGCCACAGCCCCGCCACGGCCTGCCGGCTTTTGTCGACGTGCTGCGCCAGATCGCCCAGGCGTACCGCGAGCGGCGCCCCGACATCGAGCAGCAGAACGCCTCGGTTCGGGCTGCGCTCGTACGCGTCGACCAGCCGCCTCCGGCCGACACGGCCAGTTCCCGGCCGGTCGACGACGCCCTCGCGCAGCTGGCGGAGCAGTTCGATACGGCACACGGCGGGTTCGGCGGCGCACCGAAATTCCCGCATCCGGGCACGCTGCGCTTCCTGTTGCGCGAGGGCACGCGACGGCGCGCCGACGACGTCCGCCACATGGCCCTGCACACGCTGGAGCGGATGGCGGCCGGCGGCGTCAACGACCACCTCGGCGGCGGCTTCTGCCGCTACTCGGTCGATGACCGGTGGGTGATTCCGCATTTCGAGAAGATGCTGTACGACAACGGCCAACTGCTCGGCCTGTACGCCGAGGCCTGGGTGGCCGACGACCGGCGCCCGGTGTTCAAACATGTGTGCGAACGGACCGCCGAGTGGATCATGCGCGAGATGCAGGCCGACAGCGGCGGTTACTTCGCCAGCCTCGATGCCGACAGCGAGGGCGAGGAAGGCCGTTTCTACGTTTGGCAGGCAGACGAGGTCCGGCAACTGCTCGACGCGGACGAGTTCGCGGTCTTCGCCCCCCGCTTCGGTCTCGACCGCACGGCGAACTTCGAGGGCCGCTGGCACCTGCATACGTTCCGCGACACCGAACAGATTGCGCAGACGGCCGGCATCGCTGCCGGCGACGTGCGTCGACGCCTGTCGAGCGCCCGCCACAAGCTGTTCGCGGCACGCGAACTGCGCGTCCGGCCCGGACGCGACGAGAAGATCCTGACCAGCTGGAACGCGCTGACGATCAAAGGCATGGCAAAGGCCGGGCGGCTGCTGCAGGTCCCCGAGTGGATCGACTCGGCGGCGCGCGCGATGGCGTTCCTGCGCCGGTTCCACTGGCGCGACGGTCGCCTGCTGGCCAGCAGCCGCGACGGCCACGCCCATCTCGCCGCCTACCTCGACGACCACGCCTACCTGGTCGATGCCGCGCTCGAACTGCTGCAGGCGCGTTGGGACAGCGACCTGCTCGACTTCGC
>JAGRGW010000260.1:1571-3174 GCA_020445315.1 Gammaproteobacteria bacterium | reverse complement strand
CGGTCACCATGTCGACATCACCGATTCCCTGCGTGCCTACGTTGACGAGAAGATTGCGAAGCTCGAGCGGCATTTCGACCACGTGACGAACGTGCACGTGATCCTCAGTATCGAAAAGCTCGAGAAGAAGGCCGAGGCAACGGTGCATATCGCGGGTGCCGACGTTTTCGCCGATTCGGTGCACCAGGATATGTACGCGGCCATCGACTCGCTGGTCGACAAGCTCGACCGCCAGGTGCTGCGGCACAAGGAAAAGGTCAAGAGCCACCGCGGCAACGGCCATCGCGAGTCGATCGAAGCGGCCGGCTGAAAACAATAGCGAATCACTGTCATGCTACCCAAGGGCATCATCGAACCGGCCGGCATCAGCATCGCTGACCCGGCATCGAGCAAGAAGCGCGTGCTCGAACACGGCGCCCGCCTGCTGGCGGCACGGTTCGAAGAACCCGGCGCGGAACAGATCTTCGAGCGCCTGCTCGAACGCGAGCGCCTGGGCAGCACCGGGCTGTCGGGCGGCGTGGCCCTGCCACACGCCCGCATGCCCGGCATCGAGCACAGCCGCGGTGCCTTCCTGCGCCTCGCCGAGGCGGTCGAGTTCGACGCCCTCGACGGCCAGCCGGTAGACCTGGTATTCGCCCTGCTGGTGCCGGAGGAGACCAACGAGGAACACCTGCAACTGCTGGCCACGCTGGCGTCCATGTTCAACGATCCGTCACTGCGTCAGCAACTGCGCGAGGCGGACAGCGAGCAGGCACTCGACATCCTGACCGGACAGACCCGGGTCGATGCAGAATAATGTCAGCGTCCAGGATCTGTTCGAGGCGCTGCAGGAACGCCTGAAACTGACCTGGATCGCCGGCAAGTCCGGGGCCGGCGAATCCCTGTTGTCGAAAGACATCGACCCCAGCAGCGGCATCATCGCCGGCCCGCTGAACTACATCCATCCCAACCGTGTTCAGGTCATCGGGCTGGCCGAGGAGAACTACCTCAACAGCCTGCGACCCTCCAACCGCCAGCAGGCGCTGCAGCAGTTGTTCGCCGACCGCCCGGCCGTCGTCGTCCTGGTCAACGGCATACTCGGCCCCGAGGAACTGCCACCGATGGCCGACGAGCACGCGGTCGCGCTGATGCGCTCGCCGCTGCCCGACAGCCAGGTGCTGGACAACCTGCAGTATTACGCCTCGCTGTTCCTGTCGGAGAAGACCACGCTGCACGGGGTCTTCCTCGAGGTGCTCGGCATGGGTGTGTTGCTGACCGGCGACCCCGCCGTCGGCAAGAGCGAACTGGCGCTCGACCTGATCACCCGCGGCAGCCGCCTGGTGGCCGACGACGCCCCCGATTTCACCCGCATCGCGCCGGACATCATCAGCGGGACCTGCCCGCCGCTGCTGCGCGAGTTTCTCGAGGTGCGGGGCCTGGGCATCCTCAACATCCGGGCGATGTTCGGCGACAGCGCGATCAAGCGCACCAAGTACCTGCGCCTGATCGTCCACCTCATGCGCATGTCGGCCGACCAGATCTCCGGCATGGACCGCCTGTCCGGCGCACACAGCGTGCGCGAAGTCCTCAACGTGTCGATTCCGCAGGTCACGGTACCGGTGGC
>JAGRGW010000260.1:0-1447 GCA_020445315.1 Gammaproteobacteria bacterium | reverse complement strand
AATTCGAGGTGCACGCGGTCCGTGCACAACGGTTACACTTGGGGAGTTCTCCGGCCGCACACATACAGGCATCCGCCACCCCATGTCAGAGCCCGAACTGAGCAACGACCCGCCGCGCGTACTGCTGGTCACCGGCCTTTCCGGTTCCGGCAAGAGCATCGCCCTGCACGTCCTCGAGGACATCGGCTTCTACTGCATCGACAACCTGCCGATCAGCCTGTTCGATGCCTTGGTCAACGACATCGTCGCCCACCCGGCCAGCGCCCGCGAGCGCACCGCGATCGGGGTCGATGCACGCAGCCCTGGGGCCGAACTCGACCGGGCGCCGGCGCTGATCAAGCGACTGCGCGATCACGGCATCAACTGCGAAGTCATTTTTCTCGATGCCGACGACAACGTGCTGATCCAGCGTTTCAGCGAGACCCGTCGACGCCATCCACTGACCGACGACGCGCGGCCGCTGGACCAGGCGATCGCGGTCGAGCGCCGACTGCTCGAGCCCCTGCTCGACATGGCGCGGCTCAGGATCGACACCTCGCGCACGACGCTGCACGAACTGCGCGAGATCATCCGTGCGCGTGTCGGCGAGCGCGACAGCGGCGAGATGTCGATCATGCTGCAGTCGTTCGGTTTCAAGCATGGCCTGCCGCGCAACGCGGACTTCGTGTTCGATGCGCGCTGCCTGCCGAACCCGCACTGGCACCCGGACCTGCGGCCGCTGACCGGGCGCGACGCGGCGGTCGCCGAGTTTCTCGGCAGGGACCTGAAGGTGCAGGCCCTGCTGTCGCAGATCAGCGAGTTCCTGGTCCACTGGATACCCTGTTTCGAGAGCGAGGGCCGCAGCTACCTGACAATCGCCGTGGGCTGCACCGGCGGCCAGCATCGCTCGGTGTTCCTGGTCGAATCGCTGTGCCGCTTCCTCGAGTCGCAGGGTCGCACCGTGGTCTGCAGCCACCGGGAACTGGCATGAGCGTCGGCGTACTGCTCTTGACCCACCCCGGCGTGGGCAACGCGATGCTGCATATCGCAACGCGGATCATCGGGCGCACGGCGACGCCGGTGAAGTGCCTCGAGGTACCGCCCGATGCCCCGCTCGAACCGGTCTGCGAACAGGCGCGCAGCATGCTCAAAGTGCTAGACCGTGGCGCCGGCGTGCTCGTGCTCACCGACATATACGGCGCAACACCGCACAACATCGCGCGCGAAGTCGCCTGCGACCAGCAACGCTCGACCGTGCTGTCGGGACTCAACCTGCCGATGCTGGTGCGCGTGTTCAACTACCCGGACGACGACCTCGACACGCTGGCCAGCAAGGCCGCCGAGGGCGGCACCCGCGGCATCATCAGCTGCCCGCTGCAGGCGGTCGGCGTGTAAGCGGTTCGCAACGGATACCCGACATGCAGACGACAGACGTCACGATAAGCAACAAGCTCGGCCTGCACGCGCG
>JAGRGW010000259.1 GCA_020445315.1 Gammaproteobacteria bacterium | reverse complement strand
ATCGGCGCCGGCGAGACCATCGAGCTGGCCGCACGCCACCTGGCGCAGAACGGCATCGGGCGCATCATCGTGGCCAACCGCACGATCGCCCGGGCGCAGGAACTGGCCGAGCAATTCAGTGCCTACGCGATCAGCCTGACCGAGATCCCCTCGCACCTCGCCGAGGCCGACATTGTTATCGCCTCGACCGCCAGCCCGGTGCCGATCCTGGGCAAGGGAACGGTCGAAAGCGCGCTGAAGAAGCGGCGCCACCAGCCCATTTTCATGGTCGACATCGCGGTGCCGCGCGACATCGAGGCCGAGGTGGCCGACCTGCGCGATGTCTACCTTTACACGGTCGACGATCTCGACGAGGTCATCCAGGGCAACCTGCGCTCACGCCAGGAGGCCGCCGGACAGGCCCGCGACATCATCCAGTTCCAGGTCGACGAATTCCAGGGCTGGATGCGCTCGCTCGACGCCACCGGGCTGATCCAGGACTACCGGCGCCAGGCCGGGCTGATCCGTGACGAGGTCCTGGCCAAGGCGGAGAAGATGCTCGAAGCCGGCAAACCGGCCGATGAAGTCTTGCGCTTCCTGGCGCAGACGCTCACCAACAAGTTGCTGCACACCCCAAGCGCCAAGCTACGCGAGGCCGGCAGCACGGGCCAGCGCGAGATCCTCGAGGCGGCGAACACGCTGTTCGAACTGGGCCACGGCACGTCCGGCCAGGACTAGCGCGCCACGCCGCCTGTCGCAGCGGCGGCCGACGCCCCGGTGCGACGCATCCCGAATCACCACGATCCACCCCATGAAAGCCAGTATTCGCAGCAAACTCGAACACATCAGCGAGCGCCAGCAGGAAATCACCGCACTGCTGGCCGACCCCGAAATCCAGGCCGACGCCAACCGCTTCCGCGAACTGAGCCGCGAGTACGCCCAGCTCGACCCGGTCAGCAGTTGCTACCGACGCTACGTCGACGCCGAGTCCGAACTGGCCGCGGCGGAGGAAATGCTGGGTGACCCGGAGATGGCCGAACTGGCCGCCGATGCGCGCGGCGAGGCACAACGTACGCTGGCCTCGCTGGAACCCGAGTTGCAGTTGCTGTTGCTGCCGCGCGACCCCAACGACGGACGCAACGTCTACCTCGAGGTCCGTGCCGGCACCGGTGGCGCCGAGGCCAGCCTGTTCGCGGGCGACCTGCTGCGCATGTACCTGCGCTACGCCGAGCAGCGCGGCTGGAAGACCGAGCTGATCAGCGAGAGCCCCGGCGAGCACGGCGGCTACAAGGAGGTCGTCGTACGCATCGTCGGTCCCGACGTCTACTCGCGGCTGAAGTTCGAATCCGGCGCCCACCGGGTTCAGCGCGTGCCGGAAACCGAATCACAGGGTCGCATCCACACCTCCGCCTGCACCGTCGCGATCCTGCCCGAGGCAGAAGCCGTCGACGGGTTCGACATCAACCCGGGCGACCTGCGCATCGACACCTACCGCTCTTCGGGCGCCGGCGGTCAGCACGTCAACACGACCGATTCGGCCGTCCGCATCACTCACCTGCCGACCGGTGTCGTCGTCGAATGCCAGGACGAGCGCTCGCAGCACAAGAACAAGGCCAGGGCGATGTCGCTGCTGCAATCACGCCTGCTGGCCGCCGCGCAGGAAAGCGCTGCTGCCAGTCGCGCCGAGGACCGGCGCCTGCAGGTCGGCAGCGGCGACCGTTCGGAACGCATCCGCACCTACAACTTCCCGCAGAACCGGCTTACCGACCACCGCGTCAACCTGACCCTGTACAAGCTCGACGAGATCGTCGAGGGCGCGCTGGACCAGGTCGTCGGGCCCCTGCTGCAGGAGTACCAGGCGGACCAGCTGGCCTCGCTTGGCGACATGTGAGCAGCGTCCGCGACCTGCTCGCCGAGGCGAGGGCACGACTGGCGGGCACATCGCCCGAACCGCGGCTCGACAGCGAGGTCCTGCTCGCCTTCGCCCTGAAGCGGGAACGCACCTGGTTGTTCGCCCACCCGGAAACCGGGCTTGCGGAGGCCGATGCGGCGCGCTTTCACGCGTTGGTGCAGCAACGCGTGCGCGGCGTGCCGGTCAACTACCTGACCGGCCGGCGCGAGTTCTGGTCGCTGGCGCTGGCCGTGACCCCGGACACCCTGATCCCCAGGCCCGAGACCGAGCAACTGGTGGAGATCGTGCTGGAACTCGACCTGCCGCGGAACGCCCGCGTGCTCGACCTCGGTACCGGCAGCGGCGCGATCGCGCTGGCCCTGGGCCAGGAGCGGCCGGACTGGCGGCTGGTCGCGACTGACCGCTCGGCGGCAGCGCTCGCCGTCGCCGCGGGCAACGCGAAACGCCTCGCCCTCGCCAACATCGCGTTCGCAAGCGGCGACTGGTTCGACGCGCTGCCCGCGGGCGCCATTTTCGACCTGGTCGTGAGCAACCCGCCGTACATTCCCGACGCCGATCCACACCTGGCCCGCGGCGACCTGCGCTTCGAGCCACGCGATGCGCTGGCCAGCGGCGAAGACGGCCTGCGCGACCTCGGCGCGATCATCGACCGGGCACCGGAATTCCTGCGACCCGGCGGCTGGCTGTGGCTGGAACACGGCTTCGACCAGCGCGAGGCGGTCATGGCGATGCTGGCGCAACGCGGCTTTCGGGACTGCCGGCACCACGCCGATGCAGCCGGCAATCCACGCAACAGCGGTGGCCGCTGGGAATCCGGATCGCGCACGGGCACCTGACGGTAACCATAAGCCCCTTGACCACCGTGGGTTTTGGGCACAGCATTGGCCCTTATGGAACAGGAAGGTGACAGCCTCAAGAAGCGCCGCGAGATTGCATTCTGCACCCTGCACCCGGATTCGAACCAGGCCGGGTCGGCGGCCGGGATGCTGCTGGAAATGGAAGGCATCGTCCACGCAACGGCATTGAACGATGCCACGCTGGAGGTTCACTACCACCTGCTCGTCATCACGCTGGCCGATATCGAGCTGCTGCTGGAGAGCAAGGGCTTCCACCTCGACAACCGCCTGGTCTACAAGATCAAGCGGGCGCTGTATCACTACACCGAGGAAACCCAGCGTGCCAACATGGGCTGCGCGCGCGGCGAATCCAATTGCACGCAGAAGGTCTTCGCCAACAACTACCGTAAGCGCGAGCATGGCTGCCAGGACGACCGCCCCGAGCACTGGCGGCGCTATCTCTGATAACCGCTAGCGGCCGCGCTGACCGAAGCGGCCACCCGACCTCCCCGCCCCGCATGCAAGACGAAGACCTGCTGCGTTACAGCCGCCAGATCCTGCTTCCCGAACTCGGCATCGAGGGTCAGCAACGCCTGCTCGACAGCCGGGCACTGCTTATCGGCCTCGGCGGCCTCGGCTCGCCGGCGGCGATGTACCTGGCCGCTGCCGGGGTCGGTACGCTGCACCTGGTCGACGATGACAACGTCGACCTGAGCAACCTGCAACGACAGGTCGTGCACACCACGGCATCGATCGGCCGACCCAAGGTCGACTCGGCCGCGGCCACGCTGGCCGCGCTCAACCCGGCGGTTGAAATCGTCGCCCAGGCCTCGCGACTCGACGACGCGGCGCTCGACGAGGCGGTCGCTCAAGCGTCGGTCGTGCTGGACTGCAGCGACAACTTCGCCACGCGTTTCGCCGTCAATGCCAGCTGCCAGCGTCAGCGGCGGCCGCTGGTGTCGGGCGCCGCCATTCGCTGGGAGGGCCAGGTCAGCGTGTTCGACGGACGCCCGTGTTACCGCTGCCTCTACGACGAGCACGGCAACGACGACCAGCGCTGCAGCAACAACGGCGTGGTCTCGCCGCTGGTCGGCATCATCGGCAGCGTCCAGGCACTCGAGGCAATCAAGCTGCTGGCCGATTGCGGTGAAACCCTCGCCGGCAGGCTGCTCCTGCTCGACGGGCTGCGCATGCAGTGGCGCGAGCTGCGCCTGCAGCCGGATCCCGCGTGCCCGGTATGCGGCACATGATGCTGTTCATCCATGGCCTCGGCAGCTGCGGTTGGGGTGAAAAATCGCTGCTGCTGCGCCGACACTTCGGCATCGAACGGGTCATAGCGCCCAACCTGCCGTTCGATCCGGCCGAGGCCATTGCCTTCCTGGTTGAGCTGATCGAGCGCTACCCGGTGCGCTGCCTCGTCGGCTCCTCGCTCGGCGGTTTCTTTGCCACCTGCCTGAACCACGAACACCGGCTCCCGTCGGTGCTGATCAACCCGGTGGTCAGGCCGCACGCGTTGCTGCAGGACCACCTCGGCCCGCAGACACGCTGGTGCGACGAACGGCCGTTCGACATCGACCCGGGCTACCTGGCCACGCTCCAGCACCAACACCGCGCCACGATCGCCGGTGACGAGCACTACCTGGTGCTGTTACAGCAGGGCGACGAGGTCCTGGATTACCGTGAGGCCGCCGCCTACTACGCCACCGAGGACATCGTCAGCCAACCCGGCGGCGACCACCGCTTCGTGGGCCTCGTCGACCACCTGCCGACGATCGAACACTGGCTGCGACAGCACGACGCCCACCCCGCCGCCTGACCGCTGCGGCCGACGTGGTGTACGCTTGCGCCTTTCGCACGACGCCCAGGCGACACCGGCCGCCACCCCGATTACATGCCCAAGACGCGTAAACCCCCGATGGACCTCGACCGCCTGCGCCAGGACATCGTGTTCACGGATACCCTGCTCGGGCATCCGCTGACGTTCCACACGACCTGGGGGCTGTTCTCGCCCAAGGGGATAGACGAAGGCACCCGCCTGTTGCTCGAGCACCTGGAGGTCAGGCCGGACGACCGCGCCATCGACCTGGGCTGCGGGTACGGACCGCTCGGCCTCGCCATTGCCCGTTCGGCGCCGCAGGGACACTGCCTGATGGTGGACAAGGACTTCGTGGCCGTCGAGTACGCCAATGCCAACGCCCGGCGCAACGGCATCACCAATACCGAGGCAATGCTCAGTGACGGCCTGCGCCACGTACCCGCGCAGACGTTCTCGCTGGCCGTGACCAACCTCCCGGCCAAGACCAGCAAGGAACACTATTACCTGTTCTTCCACGACATCCGCGATCGGCTGCAACCAGGTGGCCGCTTCTACGTCGTCGTCATCAGCGGCCTGCGCCAGTTCATTGCGCGCAGCTTCGAGGAGGTGTTCGGCAATCACCGCAAGATCAAGCAGGGCCGACAGTACACGGTGGCAATGGCGACGGTGCCCGATCATGGATCGGGCGACTGAATACCCGCACTTTCGAGACTAAAGAATCGGCACGATCGTTCCGATAAACATGCCACCCTTGCCCGCTATCGTTAGGACATGAGCGACCAGGACAACACGCCACAGCACCCGGACGGAGTTTCAGCAGACACGGCAGCAGAGTATCTGCGCATGGTGCTGCCGTTGATGTCGAAGAACCGGGTCCCGGCGACGCCGGAAAACTATGCCGTCTGGTACAGCCACGTCAGTGGCGACAATCCCGACCTGTCGGCCGAAATCGAGCGGCTGACCGCCAGCGACACGGCCTTCGACAGGGAAACGAACAGGGGGCTGTACAGGAAATTCATTCACAACCGCGATATCGACGCGATCGAGAACGTGCGCACCAGTCTCGGCCAGCTGCTGACTGACGTGGGTTCATCACTGCAGGGGGCTGGTAACGATGCCGATGCCTACGCCAACACGCTCGACGGCGCCATCGTGCACTTTTCCGGCACCGACGACCTGCAAGACATCCGCATGCTGCTGACGACCCTGATCTCGGAGACGCGCAGCATCAAGAGCGCGACGACGGGGCTGCACGCCGATTTCGAGGCCAAATCGAAAGAAATCGAGGAACTCCAGGAGCAATTGCAACACGAGCGCAAGCGCGCGATCACCGACCCGCTGACCGGGCTTTACAACCGCGCCGCGCTGATGGACAAACTCGACCACGCGATCGCCGACATGGAGGACGGCCAACCACCGTCGGTCATCATGCTCGACATCGACCATTTCAAGGCCATCAACGACAAGCACGGTCACCTGATCGGCGACCGGGTCATCCGTTTCGTCGCCCAGGTGCTGACCAAGAACGTCAAGGGTCAGGATACCGCCGCGCGCTACGGCGGCGAGGAATTCACCGTACTGCTGCCCGGCACCGGAATTCGCGGGGCGCAGGCCGTCGCCGAATCAATCCGCAACGCGGTCGCCAAGGCCCAACTGGTTCGCGCCGATACCAAGCAGTCGCTCGGACAGATCACGCTGTCGGCGGGGGTTGCCAACCTGCACCCCGACGAAGACATGATGGAACTGATCAACCGCGCCGACCAGGCGCTCTACCGGGCCAAGCGTGACGGGCGCAACAAGGTCAAGCTGGCAGACTGATCGCCACTTTCCCGATCAGGCCAGCCCCCGGGCCAGCCATGGCCCGACCACGCGGCTGACCGATACCGGCAGCTTCTTCCACGCGTTGATGAACAGGCTGTACTTGGGGTTGTTCGGGTTCAGGTCCGGCATCTCCGTGGCCTTGACCAGGAAGTACTCATAGCTCAGCGGTTGCGGCTCGAATCCCCAGTGCTTCTTGAACTTGTACGAGCCCGTATCGACCTTGCTGCGACCGAAATCGAACACGCGGCAACCGCGTTCGACCGCCCGCCGCATGACCTCCCAGTACATGAAGTCGTTCGCCGCGAGCCCGCGTGCGGCCGCAATACCGCCACCGTAGAACGGCAGCACCTGGTCGCGGAAGTAGTAATTCATCACCGATGCCACGACCTCGCCCTCGTGACGCACGGTGACGACGTCGACGTCCTCACCGAACTCGTCGCGGATGGCGCGGAAGTGCGCCTTCGGGAACACCGGCGTGCCCAGATTGCGCACGCTTTCCGAATATGCCCGGTACAGGTGTTCGATGCCGTCGTCGAGCTCGCCGACGAGTCCGGCCTTGATGCCTTTGCGCACCATCGCACGCTGTTTGCGCGGAATCGCGTTCATATTGGCGTCGTGATCGTCGCTGATCTCGCGTTTGAACGTCACGTACAGGCCGTCCTTGCGTTGCCAGTCGTCGCGCATCGGGTGTTCGTTGCGCGTCTCCAGATGGCTGACACCGAGCCGCTCGGCGAGCGCCATGGCCTCGCTTTCGAGGCGGCCGCGAATCGTGTCATCGTCGGCCAGCACGCCGCCGTAGACAC
>JAGRGW010000258.1:4354-14565 GCA_020445315.1 Gammaproteobacteria bacterium | reverse complement strand
GCCGGCGGCCTGCAGGCGCTGCGCAACCTGGACGATCAGCACGAGGTCTGGAAGCAGGCCGTGTACGCCCAGCCCGAGTTCATACGCACCGTGGAACACGCCGAACCGGTCCGGCAGCACGTCAAGGTCGATTTCGAGATCTGGGGCTGCCCGGTCAACGGCCGGCAGGTACTGGCCGCGGTGCGCCAGCTGCTGTTCGGCGTCATGCCGCTGGATTCGCGCGACAAGGTGTGCATGGAGTGCAAACGCCAGCACGCCGTCTGCGTCATGGTGACCGCCGGCGAGCCGTGCATGGGACCGGTGACCCGCACCGGCTGCGGTGCGCTGTGTCCGCGCTACGGGCGCGACTGCTATGCCTGTTTCGGCCCGGCGGAGAACCCGAACACGGCATCGCTGGGTCAGCGCTTGCAGGGACTCGGCCTGCCGCCGGCCGATGTCGCCCGCCGCTTCCTGTTCATCAACAGCCAGGCGCCCGGTTTCCACGAGGCCGGGCGCGAGCACTACAAACCGGGGTTCGGCGATGACTGAGCGATCCGTTGCCATCCATGTCCCGGCCATGACCCGGGTCGAGGGCGAAGGCGCGCTGCGCCTGCGCATCGAGCAGGGCCGAATCGAGGAACTGGCGCTGGATATCTTCGAACCGCCGCGCTATTTCGAGAAGTTCCTCGAGGGCCGCCGCTACCAGGAGGTCATCGACGTCGTCGCACGCATCTGCGGGATCTGCCCGATCGCCTACCAGATGAGTGCCGCGCAGGCGCTCGAGGATGCGTTCGGCGTCGACCCCGGCGACTGGGTCCGCGACATGCGGCGGGTGTTCTACTGTGGCGAATGGCTGCAGAGCCATGCACTGCATGTTCACCTGCTCGCGGCGCCGGACTTCCTCGGCTTCGACAGTGTCGTCGGCATGGCGGCCGAACACCCGGACGCGGTCAATCGGGGCCTGCGTCTGCAGGGCCTCGGCAATGACCTGATCCGCCTGTTCGGTGGCCGCTCGGTGCACCCGGTCGGCGCCTGCGTCGGCGGTTTTCACCGGGCACCGACCCGGGGCGAGGTCGACACGATGCTGGCGCGGTTGCAACGGGCACTCGGCGATGCCGAGGACCTGGTCGGATGGGCGGCGGACCTGCCGATGCCGGACGATCCACAGGACTTCGTCAACGTCGCACTGCGACATCCGGTCGACTACCCGTTCGCCGAAGGGCGTATCGTGTCGGATTCCGGCATCGATGTCGGCGCCGATGCCTACGAAACGCACTTTGCCGAGGAGCACCGCGCACATTCGACAGCGTTGTTCTCGCTGCTCGACGGCAAGCCGTACCTGGTCGGACCGCTGGCCAGGCTGAACCTGAACCTCGACCGGCTGCCCGACAGCAGTCGCGCACTGCTCGAGCGCAGCGGCGTGTCCTTTCCCAGTAACAACATGTTCCACAGCCTGCTCGCGCGCGCCGTCGAGATCCACGTCGCGATCGTCGAGGCGACTCGCCTGCTCGGCCAGTACCGGGTACCGGAGCGGCCGCGCGTCGACGTCACGGCCCGGGCCGGGGTCGGATTCGGCGCCACCGAGGCACCGCGCGGGCTGCTCTGGCATCGCTACGAGGTCGATGCCACCGGCGTCATCCGCGCCGCGCGTATCGTCCCCCCGACCAGCCAGAACCAGGCCCGGATCGAGGCCGACCTGCATCGCAGCCTGCTCGGTTTCGGGCTGGACAAGGACGACGACGCCCTGCGCCTGCGCGCCGAGACGGTGATTCGCAACTACGACCCCTGTATCTCGTGCGCGACCCATTTTCTCAGGCTGAACTGTCGGCGCCGGTGATCCGGGTGATCGGACTGGGTTCGCCGTTTGGCGAAGACCGCGCCGGCTGGCTGGTCGCCGACCGCCTGCAGGGTCGGTTGACGGATGAAGTGGAGGTCGTCGCGCTGGACCGGCCCGGGGCGGCCGTCGTCAACTGGATGCGGGATTGCGAACACCTCGTGTTGATCGACGCGGTTTTGGCGCCCGAAAGGCGCGGCGAATTTGCCCGACTTGCGCCCGATGACCTGGTCCACCCCGCCCCGGTCAGTGGGCACGGCATCGACCTTGCACAAAGTCTGGCGCTCGCTTACACGCTTGGGAAAGCACCAGAAACTGTTGAGATATATGGATTATATATCAGTGACTTGGAGAATATATCTCAAGCCATATCACGAGCTGCTGAACGGCTCGCCGACCACCTGGAAACACACCTGCGGAAAACGGAATCCGCATCTGCGGCAGGAAATCGACGGCCTGCCGGGGATCCCGGCTCGCTGAGCCGGCGGTGAGACAAGGCGTAAAGCCGCTGCACTTGCTGCACGTCAACAGGGTGGATGAAACGTGCCAAATGCCGAGAAAACGACAAAATGTTGCTTTAGATCATAAGCACAGACAATGCTGAGAATGTAATATTTCACGCCGCAAAAACACCCGCTCACTTTACCAGCAGCACTGTGGGCCATTCGCAGACAAGAAACCCTAGGTAAACGAAGAGGATCACAGCATGCTGAAGCAGTTGATGGCCACGGCCCTTTTGGTGGGATTGAGCCTGCCTGCCTGGTCGGCCGACATGGCAAACGGGCAGAGAATCAACAAGAGCTGCGCGCTCTGTCACGGTTCCCACGGTCAGGGAGCTTCGGGCAAGCTCTCACCGCGTATCGCCGGCCTGCCCAAGGAATACCTGATCAAAGCGATGAAGGACTACGTCGAGGGCACCCGCGTCTACCCGCTGATGGTCCGCACGTCGCAGATCGACAAATTCACCGAGGCCGACTACCGCGATGTCGCCGCCTACCTGTCTTCGCTCGACCTGAGTTCGGACGAGATGTTCAACATCAGCTCGCGCATCGGCGGCGAAGTCGACGAAGGCAAGGACATCTTCAACAGCGACTGCAAGAACTGTCACAACCGTGACGGCTACGGCAAGGCCAGCAAAGAGGCACCGCCGCTGGCCGGCCAGCATCCCGAGTACCTGTACACGACGATGCGCAACTTCAAGCAGAAGACCCGCATCCACGCCAACGACGAGGAAGACGACACGTTCGAGGACTATACGGATCCGGACTTCATCAACCTGACGGCCTACCTGGCCACGCTGGATGACAAGCGCATCGTACCGGGCTACGCCTTCGAGCCGCCGCTGTACCGGCCGTCGTTCGCCCGTCCGTCGCGCGACCAGTTGGATGACAAGATCCAGATCACCGACATCAAGCAGACTGTCGTTCGCATGGCGTTGGACAAGGACGTGACCACCGAAATGGCCGAAGAGGCCATGATCGCCAAGGCCGAAGAGATCGGCCTGAAGAAGGTCGCACAGCAGAAGGTTTCGCAGTTCCTCGCCCGCCAGGACGTCGAGATGCCGCACCTGTCCATCTTCCAGTTCTGCAACCCGCTCGACGCGCGCCTGATGGTCATCGCCGACCCGGTCTTCTCGAGCTACATGCCCTGCCGTATCTCGATGGTAGAAGACGGCGAAGGCAAACTGTGGCTGATGATGTTGAACCTCGACATGCTGATCAACAGCAAGATGATGCCTGCCGAGGTCATCGAAACCGCCATTCGCGTCAACCAGCAGATGCTGGACGTCATGGCAGCAGGTGCATCCGGCAAGTCCGGCAGCTGATCCTGCAAGGCACCCCGGGACCCTGTCCCGGGTTGCACAATAAAAAACCCGCGGTTAAGGCCGCGGGTTTTTTTGTTGCGGTGCCGACGTGCTTATCCGTCCGCGACCACCTGCTCCTGTTCCACTGCGGCCCTGGCCGCCTCACGCGAAAAGAATCGCCCGTCGCGCAGAAAACCTGCCTCGACCGTCGGCTTGAGCCGGATCAGGCCGCTGTCGGCATCACGATGCTCGACCCAGTGCTCCGGTACACCCTCGAGCACATGAATCGGCGCAGGGGTGCCATCGGCAAACCGGGAAGCCACGACCTGGCCGTCGGCATGGTTGCAGTACGCGGGAACGAACCCGGCCGAGCGGTTGTACTGGCTGACCCCCGCGGTACCGGCAAACTCGCCGTTCTGCGCTTCCAGCTCACACTGGCAAAGCCCACGCCGCAATCTCCGCCGGGCAGCGTGGAATCGCCCCAACAGGTTTTCTCTGGCGCCGCTGAGCATTGGGTTACATTACCCCCCGGTTCATGATGGCCCGCCCGCCGGGCCCTGCTGATTTATTGCAGTGCATCAAATATGCCAGGACCCCGGGCGGCGACATCGAAAGCCCGGCAATCTAGATCTATTAAATATATTTTTCATATTCTTGCGGGATATTTTTAGCGTATTGAATTAACTTTATTACTGCGCGACTGCCATTAACAGCGGACACTGAATCGTCAAATTTCCTGCCGCTTTTGTCTCCCGGGCGGCACAATGCTGTATCGGCCGTGTCAGCAGTCCCGAGGGGTAACCGCCATTGAAGCGTCGCAGGCTGCCAGCACGTGGTGCCGGATCGAACCCGGCCAACCGCTACCATCAATGCCACGTGGAGCGGGCCGATGAGTCTCCGGCAGCCTGGGACACCGGGCCTACCACGACCGAAATCGACCGTGCGCGCAAGGCGATCACCTACAACGACTCGCCCGACATCCGCTTTGACCGCTCGATCAATCCCTACCGCGGCTGCGAACACGGGTGTATCTATTGCTACGCACGCCCGACGCATGCCTGGCTCGACCTGTCGCCCGGGATCGATTTCGAGCAACGCCTTTTCCGGCGCCCTGACCTGCCGGCGCTGCTGCGCGACGAGTTGGCGCAGCCAGGCTACAGCCCGGCCCCGATCGCGGTCGGATCGATTACCGACGCCTACCAGCCGATCGAAAGGCGCTACGGCATTACCCGTGAGGTGCTGCAGGTCCTCGTGGAAACGAGGCACCCGGTCCAGCTGATCACGAAATCGGCGCTGGTGGAACGCGACATCGACTTGTTGACGACGCTGGCCGGCGATCAACTGGTCGAGGTGGCCGTGTCCCTGACCACGCTCGACCCCGCACTTGCACGGCGCATGGAGCCGCGCGCGAGTTCGCCCCGGCGCCGACTCGATACCATTGGGGCACTGGCTGCCGCGGGGATTCCCGTACGCGTCCTTCTGGCCCCGTTGATCCCGGTTTTGACAGAACCCGAGATCGAACAGCTGCTCGCGGCAGCCGCGGAGCACGGTGCCGTCAGCGCCAGCTACGTGCTGCTGCGCCTGCCGGCCGAGGTCTCGCCGCTGTTCCGGGAGTGGCTCCAGCACCACTACCCGGACAGTCTGTCCCATGTCATGGCACACCAGCAGGCCATGCGCGCAGGCCGCGACAACGACAGCGCCTTCCACAGTCGCATGCGCGGTACCGGCGCCTATGCCGACATCATCCGGCAGCGCTTCGAATTGTCACGCCGGCGTCACCAACTGCAGGACGAAACCCCGCTGCGCTGCGACCTGTTTAGACCGCCGCCGGCGCCGGGACAGTTGCCGCTGTTCTGACCGTCGGCCGAAAGATTTTCAGCGCGCCACGGGTCTCGTGGACAGGGAGGTGAGCATGAGACCCAAGATCGCTTTGCAGACCCTGGCCGGTATAGCGCTGGCCGGCGTGTTGTGGCTGACCGGTGCGAGCGTCGCCGTCGCCGAACACGCGCTTCGGACGACGCCGGACGGCCGCACGCCATCGGTCGACCTGACCCCGCGCCAGCTGTCCGCGCAGGAAAGCGGTATCGGCAAGCGCGTCCCGGACACGCCATTGGCAGGCATCGAAGGCACCACGCACAGCCTGTACGAACAGAACGGCGCGCACGGCACCGTGGTGGTCGTGCGCGACCCGGCCTGCCCGGTATCGCGTCGCTACGGCCCGCGTATTGCCAAGCTCGCCAACCACTTCGGACGACAGGGCTTCAGTTTCGTCTTCATCTACCCGAGCCTGGACCTCGGCCACGGGCAGCGCGTCGACGACGCCCGCAAGCTCGCCGTTGACGGGGTCTACGCCGAACGCGGCAGTTTCGCGCTGGCCGAACACCTCGGGGTCAAAAGCACCGGTGACGTTTTCCTGCTCGATCGATACGGAGATATCCGGTATCGCGGCGCCGTCGACGACCAGTTCGGACTCGGCTACACGCGCGATGCACCGACTTCGCATTACCTGCGCAACGCGCTCGAAGACCTGCAGGCAGGCCGCCCCGTGCGGATTCCGGCCACCGCGGCACCCGGCTGCCACATCGACGCGGACCCGGCCTTCGACCTGCAGATGCCGCAACTGCAGGCAGGGCACCTGCTCTCCTGATCGCCTGCTCTCGCGGGGCCTGCCTCGACCGCCATCGTTGGCGTAGACTGGCACGATGCAAGCAGTAAACCGCGGCGACCATCGCTACACGGCGTATTTCTGCGAGGAGAATGCCTGGTGGCTGGCGCACGACTTGGTCGTGGGCGGCACCGCCGCGGACGACCTGACGATCCTTTTCTTCTCCAACCCGGGACGGCAGGTGCTATTGATGAACCAGGCCTCGGCAGCCGAAGGCGCGCTGCTGTGCTGGGACTACCATGTGGTGGTGCGCCGCAGGTCGGGCAGTGTCGACGAGATCATGGACTTCGACACGCGCCTCGGCTTCCCCGTGACCACGATGCACTACGTGGAGGCGACGTTTCCACGCCAATCGCTGCTGCCGCCCCCGTACCGGGCGATGGTCAGGCAGGTGGCCGCAGCCAGTTACCTCGAGCGATTTCAATCCGACCGCTCGCATATGCAGGAACGCCTGCAAGCCGACCGCTTCCCCCGCTACCCACCGATACAGGCCAGGGCTCCCGCAAAGGCAATCGACCTGGGCGAATACTGGGACATGCGACGCACGCTGATCGATGGCAGCCGCGCCGTTCCGTTGACGGCAATGTTCCCCGGGCGCGGCTGAGGCAGGTCACCGATCACCCGGGAATGGCTGACAGGGCATACCGTTCTGGTCGTTGAACGGCCATCCGCTGCAATCAATACCGTGCAACAACATCACCTCACGGTGCCGTTCCGACTGACCGTTGCGCGATCAGGCAGGCAACATTGCGCAGACCAAGCGTCGTATCGCCGACGACGCCGTCTTCGCGGAAATAGCGCACGGTGAGACCGGCAAACAGGCGCAACAGCTCGTTCGACTCCAGGCGATAGCGACTGCTCGACGGACCGGTGTCGTCGACGCGATCACGGGTAAACGTCTGGTAGAAGAGCAGCCCCCCCGGCCGCAGCGCGGCGGCGATCGCCGGGCACAGTTCACGGTCGAGGAAATGCGCGACACAGATGACATCGAACGTGGCCGGCAGCGGCGGTTCCGCAACCACGTCACGCCGCTGCGCGACGAGCGGCAGGTCGCCGGCATGACCGGTCAGCGTTTCTACGGCGACCGCAGAGATATCCCAGGCCTGCGTCTGCAGGCCACGCCCGGCCAGCAAAAGGGCGTTGGCACCGGTACCACAGGCGAGATCGAGCGCGTGACCCGTGGTCGGCAGCAGGTAGGCCATATCGCTCAACAGCGACAGCGGAGCGCCCGGTGTCTGCCCACGATAACGATTGTCCCACTTGGCCTGCTGCGATTGTTCGACATCCATAGGTTCAACCTGCCCCGGCCGGGCGACAGGTCCGCCCTGTCGTATCGAAACCGGTATTCTTGGAACTACCGTCCAACTGTAACCGCATCCCGTTCGATATTTCACCCGGCATGCGCTTGCATGCCCCTTGAAAACCGGCGCGACGAGCGCATATTGAAGGTAAGTGGAGGGGCGATTTGCCCCGCCGTTCGCGTCGATCCGACGCTTGCTTCTGGGAGGGCTACATCATGACACTGATGCGCTATGAACCCTGGAGTCTGCTCGATCAGATGCGTCGCGAAATGGAACGTTCGATGGACACCCGCACTGCCGAAGGCAGCAGCGTTGCCACCAGTGACTGGGTGCCTGCTGTCGACATCAAGGAAGAAGACAGCGACTTCGTGATCGTGGCCGACATCCCGGGGGTTGACCCCAAGGATATCGAGGTCCACATGGACAATGGCATCCTGACGATCAAGGGTGAAAAGGAATCGGAGAAGAAGGACGAACGCGAGGGTTACAAGCGCGTTGAACGCACCTTCGGCAGCTTCTATCGCCGGTTCAGCCTGCCGGACACGGCCGATCCCGACCGGATCAGCGCCAATAGCAATCATGGCGTGCTCGAGGTCCGGATCGCCAAGCAGGAAAAGGTCCAGCCGCGCAAGATCTCGGTCAACGGATGACAGCGGACAGGTCCCGCCACCTCCGACAGGGGGCGGCGGGACCTTGTTGTCGTTACCCTGACCCGACCCAGCCAGGAGCTCCAATCACCGTATGGACTTCAAAGACTACTACGCGCTGATGGGTGTCGACCGTAACGCGACCCAGGACGATATCAAGCGCGCCTACCGCAAGCTGGCGCGCAAGTATCATCCCGACGTCAGCAAAGAGCCCGACGCGGAACAGCGGTTCAAGGAACTGGGTGAGGCCTACGAGGTGCTCAAGGACCCGGAAAAACGGGCTGCCTACGATCAACTCGGCTCCAACTGGAAACAGGGCCAGGAATTCAGACCGCCGCCGGGATGGGATACCGGGTTCGAGTTTGGCGGCGGTCATGGCGACGACCAGCGCTTCTCCGACTTCTTCGAGACCCTGTTCGGTCAACGCGGATTCGACAGTGCCGGTTTCACGCGGCGCCACGCGGGACACGCCCACGGCGAAGATCACCACGCGCGTGTCGAAATCGGCCTGGAGGACGCCTTCAACGGCTCGACGATGGCATTCCAGCTGCGCGTACCTGAATATGACGCCAGTGGTCGCCTGAGCAACCGCACGCGCAGCATCCAGGTTCGCATACCAAAGGGTGTCACCGACGGCAAACGCATCCGCCTGGCCGGACAGGGCGCACCCGGTATCGGCGGCGGCCGCAACGGCGACCTCTACCTCGAGGTAGCACTGCGACCACACCCGCTGTACTCGGTGGACGGTCGCGACATCCATCTGACCCTGCCGATCACGCCGTGGGAAGCCGCACTCGGCGCCCGTATCGCCGTACCGACACTCGCCGGACGCGTCGAGATGACCGTTCCCGAAGGCGCCCGCAGTGGCCAACGACTGAGGCTGAAGGGGCGCGGCCTGGCTGCCGCGGGCAAGACACCGGGAGACCAGTTCGTCACGCTGCAGATTGCGACACCGAAGGCCGAGACAGAGGCACACAAGGCGCTCTACAGACAGATGGCCGAGGCCATGCCGTTCAACCCGCGCAGCCACCTCGGAGGTTGACATGCACGCAACGGGAACCGTTGAACTCGACTTTCGCCTGACGCTGACCGAACTGTCCCGCGGTTGCGGTGTCGAGGCCGACAGGATCCTGCTGCTGGTCGATGCCGGCCTGCTCGAACCCACCGGCGCGGATCCACACGAGTGGCTGTTCGCCGCATCGGACCTCTACCGGGCCCGATGCGCCCTGCGACTGCAGCATGACCTTGGGATCAACACCCCGGGGGCCGCGCTAGCGGTGGACCTGATCGAGGAACTGCAGCGAACGCGACGCCGCCTGCAACTGCTGGAAGCGCTGTTCGACCGCAACTGCTGAATCGCCAACTCGGGGTGGCGGCCAGCTGAATCCGGCCGCGCCACCGCCCCGCCCTTCGTTAAACCCGGCAGGCGCGGCACGCTGCCGGTTCAGCCGCCGAGCAAGGCAGGCTTGTCACGTCGACGCGAGCGGCGCGCGGGGGCCGCCGCCTTGCCTTCGGTCGCCTTGCGTGCAGTCCGCGAGGGCCGGTCTTTCTGCACCGCTTTGCCGGGCGCAGCAGTTGCGCCGTCGGTCGGGTTCTTCCGCACTGCCGGGCGGGCCGGCCTGGCCCCACGACGACCATCCGCGGACTTGCGCGCCGGCTCACCCTGGCTGGCCTGCCGACGCGGTGGCCGGCTGTCGGGCTTGCGAATCGGCTCCGGTTTGATCGAAGCATCGGGTTCGTAGCCTTCCAGTACCACCGACGGGATTTTGCGCCCCAACAGTCGTTCGATATCGCGCAGCAACTTCATCTCGTCGACGCAGACCAGCGACATCGCCTCGCCTTCCTTGCCGGCCCGCCCGGTGCGGCCGATGCGGTGGACGTAGTCCTCGGCGACGTTTGGCAGCTCGAAATTGACCACGTGCGGTAACTGGTCGATATCCAGTCCGCGTGCGGCGATGTCCGTCGCCACCAGCACGCGCAC
>JAGRGW010000258.1:0-4293 GCA_020445315.1 Gammaproteobacteria bacterium | reverse complement strand
TCGCTGAGCAGTTGCTTGGCGAGACGGTTGGCACCATGCTTGGTCCGGGTGAAAACCAGCACCTGGCGCCAGTTCTGGCGACCGATCAGGTGCGACAGCAACTCGCGTTTGCGCGCCTTGTCGACCGGGTGCACGACCTGCCTGACCGTCTCCGCCGCCGTGTTGCGCGGCGCCACGTCGACCGAAACCGGCGCATTCAGCAGCTTGTCCGCCAACGTCCTGATCTCGTTCGAGAAGGTCGCTGAGAACAGCAGGTTCTGACGGTCTGCGGGCAACAGGGCCAACACCTTGCGGATGTCGTGTATGAAGCCCATGTCGAGCATCCGATCGGCCTCGTCCAGCACCAGGATCTCGATCCGCGACAGGTCGAGGGTCCGCTGCTGCACGTGATCGAGCAGGCGCCCCGGCGTCGCCACCAGGATGTCGACGCCACGTCGCAGCGCTTCGATCTGCGGGTTGATCTTGACGCCGCCGAAGATCACCGCCGAACGCAGTGACAGGTAACGGCCGTAGGTCTCGACGCTGTCGCCCACCTGCGCGGCCAGTTCACGGGTAGGCACCAGGACCAGGGCCCGGGGCTGTTTCGAAGCGCTGGCTTTGCTGCCGTGCGCACTGAGGCGCTGCAACAACGGCAGCGTAAAACCGGCCGTCTTACCGGTGCCGGTCTGGGCCGCGGCAAGCAGGTCCTTGCCCTGCAGTACGACCGGGATTGCCTGTTGCTGGATAGGCGTGGGTTGGGTATAGCCCTGATCATCAATGGCACGCAGCAACGCGCCGTCAAGGCCGAGAGACTCGAATGACATGTGGGATTCCTTTCGTACCCACACAGAGCCAAGTCCGACGCGGTCGAGGGGGACGATTTCAGATGGGCCGCGGTAACGCGGCGCCGGGTGCGGCGCAGACCGATTTGCGCCAGAAGGCGCGCAGCATACCAGAGTCGTTGGCCGCCGTGGCACAAATTATTGCCGTGGCAACGGGCTGCCAGGGCGGCCGCTCGGGTCAGCCGCGTCGAACCAGGCCGGCTCCCGGCCGGCGCGGGGCGCAACCGACCCGCCTTTCGGCGCTATTGCTGGATCGACTGGATGTAGTACACCAGCTCGAGGACACGCCCCCGAACAAGCTTCTCGTACTCGCCACCGTAAGCGCTGTGCAAGACCGGCAGCTGTTTACGGTAACGGTCGCCCCAGACCGGCATCGCCCGGTCACCATGGGCCTCGACCACTGCCCGGCCGTCGATAACCTGGTAGACCCGCAGGAACGGGTAAGTCCCGGCCTTCAGGTTCGGGTACTGGCCGCCGTTGTTCTTCGACAACGCCGTCAGATCTGTCGGCTTGACTGTTAGGAACCTGGCCAATGGCCCGTCACCGCGTCCGCCGATACCGTGGCATGACAGGCACGAGGTACGATACTCATCGGAGCCGATGGTTTCCTCTTCCGCGTGCACGGCTGTACTGGCGAACAGGATCATCAAGCCGACGATCACACCGAAAGCCCATAACAGATACGAATGTGAATATCCGCGATTCATGGCACCCTCCTCGTGATCAAACGGTTGCAGAAAAAACACCTTTCCAGTCCAAGTGTGGACCCGGATTCCCGCCACGGTGACCGAAACCGGGGACATTTGTGCCCCAGGTCAACACAATGGCGATCAGCCCCGGCCGCAGGATCCGCAAAGCACATGACAACGGACGTATCGGCAACAGCACCGGAAAACCGCCGGGCGTTCATCGCCGCCGCATTCGCCGCCATCGGCTGCCAGCCACTTTGGGGCGCTGACGATGCGCGCCTGCGGCTACCGATAACCGGGATCGAGCCGCGTATCGCTCCGTACGAGGAGTTCTGCCGCAGGCAGCCGCGTCACTGCCAGCTCACCGGGCGGGCGACGATACCCATGAACGAAGACCTGATGTCGACGCTCCGGCGAGTGAACACCCGGACCAATCGCGACATCCGCTTCGCGCTCGATCGCGAGATTCACGGTGCCGAGGACTACTGGACACTGCCGGTCTCGGGCTACGGCGACTGTGAAGACATCGCGCTGGAGAAACGCCATCGCCTGACCCGCCTGGGCTACCCCACTGCTGCCCTGCGACTGGCGCTCGTGTTCCACGACCGGCACATGACTTCTCACTGCATATTGACGATCGAAACCGACGCGGGCACTTTCCTGATGGATTCACAGGACGACCGGGTCACGCGCTGGGATCGATCGCCGTACCATTTCGAGGCACGCGAGCGGGTCGACGGGCTATGGGACCGGTTCGACCAGTCGGACTGGTGGTCGAACGGCGTCGAAGATCCACCATCGCCTGACGGGGAGTGATCGAAGCCCGGAAACCCTCGCGCTTCAGGTGAACAGCTGGCGGCGTGCGGTCTCGGTGATTGCCGTTACCGCCGGGTGTTTTATCCGCCGCTCCGGTGAGATGACGTAGAAACGCTCGCTGACCTCGTCGGTACGACCGATTACCTCGACGCCGTACTTTTCGACAACGTCCTGCTCGACCGCGGTCGGCGACGTGAACACGCCGGCACCACGTTCGCCAAACGCCTTCAACAGGGCCCGGTCATCGAACTCGGCGACGACGACCGGCTCGATCTTGCGTCGCTCGAACCAACTCTCCAGCGCGCGCTGCAACGCGCTTCCGCTCCCGGGCATCAACATGTTCTCGCCATTGAGACTGCCGGGGAAACCGTCGCGCAAGGCCTCCGCCTTGTCGCGCGTGCCGAAGAAGGTCACACCGGACTCGCCCAGCGAGTGATTGTAGGCACGGATGTTGAGCGCCGGGTTGACCGGGCTGTCGGCCAGCACCAGGTCGAGTTTGTGCACGGAAAGGTCGGCCAGCAGATCGACCAGCGGCGCTTCCTGGCAGACGAGCCGCACCGGCTCCGCCATCGACAGGACCGGCTCCAACACGCGGTAGGCGAGCAGTTTCGGCACCACCTGGGCGACACCCACCTTGACCGTGATGGACGAGCCAGGGGTATGACCGGCCAACACGTCCTGCAATTCCAGGCCAAGGCGGAACATCTCGTCCGCGTACGAAAACACCATGCGTCCGGTTTCCGTCATGACGAGCTGCCGGCCATCACGCTGAAACAACTTGGCGCCGACCTGTTCCTCCAGCTCGCGCAACTGCCCGCTGATCGTCTGCGGCGTGACAAACAGGGAATCCGCCGCACGCGCGATCGACCCGTGACTGGCCACCGACCAGAAGTAGCGGAGATGCTTGAGGTTGAGTTTCAGGTTCTGCATATCGTTACCCGGATTTGCCGCTTCACCGGCGGATGACACTGCCCCCGCGGATCCACCAGCTTCGCAATATTGCCACAGCGATCCCCAATAACCCTGCCGGCGTTACGACGGCAACAACAGGGTACCCAGCAGGCCGGCCGCCAACAGCAGCAGCAACAGGCCGGGAACGAACAGGTTCAACACCGCCGGCGTGGGGGACAGCAGTTCACGCCACACGTACCCAAGACGCCACGAGGGCCGCGCATCACCCCCGGCCAACGCCGGGCGCGAGCGCAGGTGACGGGCCCAGCGCAACAGGTCACCCGGCGGCACATGCCAGGACAGCTTCGGGTAACGTTGCGCAATCCACCAGGCGGGCAGCGCCAGCGACGCCGCCAGCACCAGCGGCCCGATGCCATCGGTTTGCCACGGCAGTTGCCACGGCAGGAACGGACCCAGTGCCACCACCGGCAGCAACAGCGCCCACGGCCACATCACCGGCCCGACCTCGCCCTGCTGCCCCGGGCGAGCATGTATCAGCACCATGAAGCGGATCATCAACAGCCCGGTACCCACCGCCGCCAGCGTCAGCAGCCAGGCCGCGTCGATACCGATCGCGTCCTTCAGCATCGACTTGGCCGCCGCGCCACCGGTAAAGGGCACCGCGACGAGACTGAGCGACAGCACACCCAGCAGGATCACGACCGGCCGCGTCGCACCGACCCGCTGCCACTCGCCCAGGCCGAGGAACAACGCCGACTTGACCAACAGGTGATGTATGGCGAACAGCACGACGGCCGTCACGATCGGACCCGCGTTCGCCGGTTCGGCCAGCGCCAGGCCGATCATCGCGCTGACCAGTCCCATCTTGGCGATACTCGAATAGCCCAGTACCACCTGGGGCCGGCGCTGCAGGCTGCCAAAAACGACGCCCAGCAACACACCGATCGCCCCCAGCACGAACAACAGCTGGCCCCATATCGCCAACCCTTCCTGGCCGATCGGCAGAAACCGCAACCAACCCACCAGGCCCGCCTTCATCATCGGCCCGCTGAGCA
>JAGRGW010000257.1 GCA_020445315.1 Gammaproteobacteria bacterium | reverse complement strand
CGGCGCTGCACCTGGAGATGCAGGGCTACCTGTTGGTCCAGCCGAAGGGCTACCAGGCCAAGGCGTCGACGATGCAGGAAGGCGTGTCGTACACCAAGGCCGATTACGACAAGCAGGTCAAGACCAACGTCGAGACCCAGGCCGTTATCGACTCGGTCGTCACCTACATCACCAGCCACAACTACCAGGACTTCCCGACCGTCGTGGCACTGGTTGAAGATGCCACCGACCAGCTGGGCTTCGCCCAGGGCGCCAAGGAGAAATCCGAGGCCGCCGCGTCCAAGAACGACTGGCAGAACGCCATGTTGTGGGCCAACCAGTGGTGGCAGTACCAGGTCAAGACCGCCGACCTCGGCCTGCGCGCCAAGACCTTCCTGGAACAGAACGGCGCAAAGAAGATCAAATGATCTGAGCGCGACCTGAAACGCTGATACCGGGGGGCGTCGTGCCCCCCGGCTTGTTTCTGACAAGACAAATTCCCGATTTTTTACGAGGTTATATCGACATGAAGACCAAGACCCTGTTCGGCGCCCTGCTGGCCTCGACGCTGCTGCTCGGTGTGGGTAACGCCATGGCACTCGACGGCGGACAGCTCTACATGAAAAAGACCTGTTTCGGCTGTCATGGCAAAGATGCCAAGACGCCTATCCTGCCGATCTACCCGAAACTGGCCGGCCAGAATGCCGCCTACGCCGCGCAGCAGATGCGCGACATCAAGAGTGGCAAGCGCGCCAACGGCCAGGCAGCCGCGATGAAGGGCGTCATGCACCTGGTCAGCGACGAGGAAATCGACGCGATCGCCGAATGGCTGGCGACCCAGTAACGGCCGCATACCAGGCACAGGCCACCGGCACGCGGCCGGTGGCTTGACTCTCGTCAATGCGATCCCGTTAGGTGTTACTAATATTGAGCATCATGAGCGCCGACACCCTTTCCGGCGCCCAGCTGCTTTTCGCGAGGAACCTGCAACCATGAAGACGACCCGATTCAAGCTTTCCACTGTCACGGCGGCCCTGTTCGCACTGGCCTGCACCCCAGCGTTCGCGTGGAACGAGGGTGGCGGCGAACAGGATGAAGCACTACACCTGACGCCTGACCCCGAGAACGGCAAGGACATCTACGAGGTGTGTTCCGCCTGCCACCTGCCGGAAGGCTGGGGCATGGACGATGGCACCTTCCCGCAGCTCGCCGGCCAACACCGCGGCGTCATGATCAAGCAGCTCGCCGACATTCGCGCCAAGAACCGCGACAACCCGACGATGTACCCGTTCGCCCTGCCGGAATCGATCGGTGACGCGCAGGCCCTGGCCGACGTCGTCGCCTACATCGAGAAGCTGCCGATGAATCCCGAATGGGGCAAGGGCCCCTACAACCAGTTGTTCCCGCAGTACGCGAAAGGTGAACAGCTGTACAAGGACAACTGCGTGAAGTGCCATGGCGATACCGGCATGGGTGACATCGACAAGTTCTACCCGCGCATCAACGGCCAGCACTACAACTACATGCTGCGCCAGTTCGAATGGATCCGCGACGGCAAGCGCCGCAACGCAAACCCCGAGATGGTGGAACAGATCAAGAACTTCAGCGAGGACGACATGATCGCCGTGATCAACTACGTGTCGTACATCCCGGTTCCGCCCGATCAACTGGCCCCGTCCAAGGACTGGCTGAACCCGGACTTCAAGTAAGTCGCCCGCCGCCGACGGGCCGGTCGACGCCGGCCCGTCACTCAACCCAGATACCGCAGTTGGAAGGTTGAACATGAACGCGCCGATCTCGATCCGTCAGAACCTGCCCGTGATGGCACTCGCCATCGCCGCCGTCGCCCTGCTCGTGGCGATCTACTTCGCACCGACCTGGTGGGTCGCGCTGAAGGCACCGAACTACCCGCCGGAGGCATTCCCGGATGGTGTGCGGATTCACTTCCACATGAATGGCGTGTTTAACGGCTGCCAGAAGATCGAGAGCGCCGAGATCCGCGAGGAGCAGGCCCTCGACTGCGTACACGAAATGGACACGATCAACCACTACGTCGGCATGTATCCGATCGCCGCCGGTGGCGTCATCGAACGCGCGTTCTCACCGTTCCTGGTGACGATGCTCGGTGTCATGATCATCGGGTTCGCGTGCTCCCAGCGTGGCCTGCGCGTCGGCCTCATGGTCGTCGCCTTTGCCGGCATCGTCGGCTGGATGACGCTGACCTTCTTCAGCGAAGGCGGCCTGAAGTACCAGAACCTCGGCTACGTCGAGGCCATGGTGACCTCGATGGACCAGGAGGCCGGCACCGA
>JAGRGW010000256.1 GCA_020445315.1 Gammaproteobacteria bacterium | reverse complement strand
CGAGGTCGGTTTCCTCGCCGTTCAGCACGAGATCGACCTCGCGCTTCAGGTTACGGGCCAGGTCACGGACCACCCGCGGGAACCGGCCGAAAATCTTCTTCACCGGCTGCATACGCGTTTTCATGACCGACAGCTGCAGGTCGGCCGTGACAACGTCGAGGTTGCCGACAGCGTTGGCCAGTTCCTCGTCCGCCATGGTCGACTTCAGCGTCGACAGGCGGTTACGCACGAGCACCAGTTCGCCGACCATGTTCATGATGTCGTCGAGGCGCTGGGTATCGACACGGACGGTGGTCTCCGCCTGTGCCACCTTGCCCCCCGCACCGCGACCGCCTTCGGCCGCCTTTGCAGGTTCCGGCGATTTCGTCGCTGCGGCCGGTTTCGCCGCCTGTTTTTCGGCCGGCTTCGATGCCGGTTTCTTCACCGCCTTCGGCGCGGGTTGCGGTGCCGGCTTCGCGGCGGCCACGGCCTGCACCGCCGGTGCATCGGCTTCGCCAGCCGCTACGCCCGGTACTCCGCCATGCTTGCCCTTGCCGTGCAGTTCGTCGAGCAGCGACTCGAACTCGTCCTCGGTGATTTCCTCGGCGGACTTCGCCTTGCCGGAGGGCGCCTCCTCGGCAGGCGCCGACGGCGTACCACCGTGTTGGCCCTTGCCGTGGAGTTCGTCGAGAAGTGCCTCGAATTCCTCGTCGGTGATATCTTCGCTGGCTTTCTCCGCCGCCGGGGATGTGGCTTCGGCAGCGTCGGCCGGCACACCACCGTGCTTTCCCTTTCCGTGCAACTGGTCCAGCAGCGTCTCGAATTCTTCCTCGGTGATGTCCTCGCCACCCGGCACGACCGGGGCTTCCGCCGCCACGGCGTCTGTATCCGGTGCTGCCGCTTCGGTCGCCACGGCTTCTTCGACGGGTTCCGGCGATGCGGCCTCGGGCGCAGTCTCGACGGCCTCGGCCATCGCGTCATCGCCGCTACCGTCGTCAGGCTCGGCGAGCATCTCGAGGGTCTGCAGCAACACGGCATCCGGCGGCTCCGGCATCTCGCCGTCGCGGATCATGTCCATCTGTTCGTTGACGACATCCAGTGCCTGCAGTACCGCATCCATCAGATCCGCCGTGACCTGGCGCTGCCCCTGCCGCAGGACGTTGAAGACGTCCTCCGCGCGGTGGCAGGTGTCGACCAGCGGCGTTATCGCGAGAAACCCGGCGCCACCCTTGACCGTGTGGAAGCCGCGAAAGATCGCGTTCAGCAGGTCGGAGTCGTCGGGGCGCTGCTCGAGATCGACCAGCTGCTCACCGAGCAGTTCGACTATTTCAGAGGCCTCTACCAGGAAATCCTGGAGGATTTCGTCGTCCGCGTTGAGCGTCATGATTCAGAACCCCAAACTGGAGAGCAGGTCATCCACGTCGTCCTGGCCCTGCACGACATCCCCCCTGTCGACACCGGGTACGACCGGCCCCTGGGGAGAGATGTCAGGCACAGTCTCCGATGCCCGCTGCTCGTCCTTCTTGCGCTGGCCGGACAACCGTATGAGTTCGACCAACTTGCTCTCGACATCGTTGACCAGGTCGATGACCTTGCGGATGACCTGGCCGGTGATGTCCTGGTAACCCTGCGCCAGCAAGACTTCTGACAGCTTCTGGTGCAGTTCTTCGGTGTTCGACTGGGTCGACTCGAGAAAAGCCGACAGTTCGCTGCTCAACTCGCGAAAATCGCTGACCGACAGCTGGCGTGAATTGAATCTCGCCCACTGGTCGGCGAGATGCTGGGCATCGTCGCGCAGTGAATCGGCCAGCGGCAGGCTGTCCTCGACGGCACCCAGGGTCACGTTGGCGGCCTGCTCTGTCGTCGCGATCACGTAACGCAGGCGCTCGGCCGCGTTGGGCATTTCGTTCTGGGCGATATCGATCAGCTGGGCGTCCATGACGAAGCCGTTGATGGACTCGTGCAGTTCACGCGTCAACCGACCGACCTCCTGGAACAACAGGCTGTCTCGAAACCCGGCGAGTTCGGCGATCACCGAATCGGCCTGGTTGGCGTCGCCGGATTCCAGGTGACTGACCAGTGACCTGGCCAGATCGAGTTGATCCTGAGCCGATACGCGATTGTCTGCCATTGGCGAAGTCCTTCTCCGATCAGGCCGCGACCCGTTCGAATATTTTGTTGATCTTTTCTTCCAGCGTGCCGGCGGTAAACGGCTTGACCACGTAGCCGTTGACGCCGGCCTGTGCCGCTTCCACGATCTGCTCGCGTTTCGATTCCGCCGTCACCATCAGTACCGGCAGCCCCTTGAGCTTGTCATCGGCACGCACGGCCTTGAGCAGGTCGATGCCCTGCATACCGGGCATGTTCCAGTCGGTGATCAGGAAATCGAAGTTGCCGCTCTGCAGCATCGGCAGCGCCGTGGTGCCGTCGTCGGCTTCCTGCGTATTGGTAAAGCCCAGATCCCGCAGCAGATTCTTGATAATGCGGCGCATCGTCGAGAAATCGTCCACGACCAGGATCTTCATGTTCTTGTTCAAAGCAAACCTCCGAACCTCAGACAAGCGGGCCGCGCTCGGCCCCTGTTAAATCGGGTTACTCCCCTATCGGCAGCCCGGGGAAAAACCGTAGGGGTTTCTTTCTTAATTTTTGGCGCGTCAAATCTCGTCGTCGGAGAGCCACTCCGACAGGCGCGAACGCAGTCGCAAGGCAGCCTGGCTGTGGATCTGGCAGACGCGGGATTCGCTGACGCCGAGTACTTGGCCGATCTCGCGGAGATTGAGTTCCTCGTCGTAGTAGAGCGCGATGACGAGACGTTCGCGTTCCGGCAGGCCGGCGATCGCGTCACCGAGCGCCTCACGGAAGTGGCTCTTCTCCAGTCCGCGCGCGGGACCGTCCTCGAGCATGTTGCGCGGCCGTGCCAGGCTGCCTTCCGACGGCATGACCTCGCCGACCTCGCACAGTTCCTCGTAACTGAAGATGCGCGCACCCGACGCGTCCTTCAGCACCTGGTGGTAATCCTCGATCGACATGCCCATGGCCTCGGCCACCTCGACGTCGCGCGCGTCGCGACCCTCGGCGTTCTCGATCTCGCGCATCGCCTCGGCCACCATGCGGGCCTTGCGATGCACCGAGCGCGGCGTCCAGTCCGAGCGCCTGATCTCGTCGAGCATGGATCCGCGGATGCGGATACCGGCGTAGGTCTCGAAGCTGGCACCCTGGCTCGGGTCGTAGTTCTTGCTCGCCTCGATCAGGCCGATCATGCCGGCCTGCACAAGGTCTTCCGCCTGTACCGAAGGCGGCAACCGATTCATCAGGTGGTAAGCGATACGCTTTACCAGTGGTGCGTGGCGGGTTACCAGGTCGTCGAAGTTCTGATCTTTCGCCGCACTGTACGTTGCAAGGTTGCTCACAGCACTATCTCCCCAAAATCGCTCGAGTACTTGATCAGGCGTTCAACAAAGAACTGCACCTGTCCGTTGGCGCCGTCTGGCTGCGGCCACGTATCTATTTTTTTCACCAGATTACGAAACACCTGCGCCACCCGGCTGCGCGGATAGGCCTGTACGACCGGGCGCTGAGCACGGACCGCCTTGCGCAGGTTCTCGTCGTAAGGAATCGCACCCATGAAACCGACCGTCACGTCGAGGTAGCGGTCGGTCACACGGCACATCTTGTTGTACAGCTCGCGACCCTCTTGCGCGGAGCGCACCATGTTGGCGAGGATGCGGAAACGCTGATGGCCGTAGTCACGGTTCAACAGCTTGATGATCGCGTAGGCATCGGTTATCGATGCCGGCTCGTCGCAAACCACGACGACGACCTCGTGCGATGCGCGGGCAAAGCTGAGTACCGTGTCCGATATGCCCGCCGCGGTGTCGACGATCAGCAGTTCGGTGTCGCCGGCGAGTTCGCTGAAGGCACGGATCAGGCCGGTGTGTTCGGCCGGGCTCAGCTCGGACAGCGACTGCACGCCCGAGGCGCCGGGGATGACCTTCATCCCGGCCGGTCCTTCGATCAGGACCTCTTCGAGGGTGCGCTCGCCCTGCATCACGTGCGACAGGTCGTACTTGGGATGCAGACCGAGCACCACGTCGATATTGGCCAGGCCAAGGTCGGCATCGAGCAACATCACGTGCTTGCCGGCCTCGGCGGCCGCGACGCCGAGATTGACCGAGACGTTGGTCTTGCCAACACCGCCCTTGCCACCCGTCACCGCAATGGCACGGACCGGTCTTGGATTCACCATCTGGCGCAATCCGCTGGCCTGATCGAGTCGCAAATCAGGCGTTGAGGTGTGCATGTGTGCCTCCCAGGGCCATGGCCAGATAGGCCGGATCACTGTCAACCGGGTTCTCCGCGAGCAGTTCCGCGGCACGGTTGACCAACGGGTGGGCGCGTGCCGCCTGCAGGTCCTCGGGCACGCGTTGCCCGTCGGTGCAGAATGCGACTGACAGGTCTGCCTGGATCAGTGCCGCCAGTAGTCCGCCGAGGCTCGCGGCTTCGTCGAGCTTGGTCAGGACGCAGGCGCGGGCATGAAAGCCGTCGAACAGGCGCAGCGCCCGTTGCACCGCGGCCGATTCGGTCGTCGCCGACAGCGTCAACAGCGTGGTCAGCGAACTGCCGGCGGCGGCCAGTGTTTCGTACTGGTCGGCGATGCGCTCGTGTGCTGCCGCCATACCGGCGGTATCGATCAGCACCAGCCGGCGGTCGCCGACGGCATTGAGCGCCTCGTCCATTTCGTCGGCATTGCTGACGCTGCGAACCGGGACATTAAGAATGCGCCCGTAAGTCTGTAACTGGTCGCGTGCGCCGATGCGGAAACCATCGGTCGTAATGAAGGCCACGTTGCGGTGGCCATGGCGCAACGCGAAACGCGCGGCCATCTTGGCAATCGTCGTGGTCTTGCCGACACCGGTCGGGCCGACCAGCGCGATTACCCCACCCTGCTCGAGCGGGTCGCTGTCGTCGATCCGCAGCTCGCCCGCCAGCGTGTACAGGGCCCGCTTCCACGCCTGCTCGACGTCGCCGATATCACTGACCTGCTCGGCCAGTTGACGCGCGAGCTCGGCGCTCAGGCCCAGCGCCATGAGACGTCCCAGCAGTTCCTGCGAATGCGGCGCGCGCTGGCCAAGGTCGTACCAGCTCATATTGCTGATCTCGGCCTGCATCCAGCGCCGCATGGTCTGCATCTCGCGCCGCATCTCTTCCAGTGCGTCGACGCTGACGCTGTCGTGCCCGCTGCGCTGCGTCGCCGGTCTTTGCGGACGGCGCGGCTCGTTGATCCGGCGGTCGATGGTTTCGGTCGACTCCTCGGCGACCAGGTCGATCGCCGCCGTCAGTTCGACGCCACCGTCGACCGTCTTGTTGGACAGGATTACGGCATCTTCCCCGAGGGCCTCGCGAACCATCCGCAGGGCCTGGCGCATGTCCTGCGCGACGAACCGTTTGATTTTCATTGAGGGCGGTCCTCGATCTTCGGGCGGGCCGTCGAACGCCGACGTACCGAACCCGTCGCTTTTTGTACTCGACCTACGACTGTGCAAAACGCGTTCCAACACTTTGCGCCTTGTATCAAGACGATTTTTGTTATTGAAATCAGCTGGATGGATGAAAAGCGATGGAGCCGGCCCATTGCCGACAGCTTCTGTAGTGGCGCCGAATTCTTGACTATTGGCGTTTGCCGACGACAGCTATCCGGCAAAGTCCAGGAACAAAACGCCGGCAGGCGGGAATGCCACGGCCGCTTTCGGCCCGTCGCCAACCCTTGGTTGCTGCGATGTGAACGCCCGCGTTACTTCGTAAGCTGCCCGAGCGCCAAATCACACCACTCGGCCGGAGCGGCCGTTCCGAATCAGACCTGACAGCGACTGCAATGAACGGGTAAGCGGCCGCAGACCGTCAAAGCCGGGACGTACGGCAGCTGTTTGAATATCCGACCGGTGGGAAACAACACGAAGCTGCCCTTGAGCGTTTGCTGATGCCGAGCGTTGGGATGCCTCTCAGTAGGGGGCCGCCTCCAGCAGCTTCCACCGCAAACAGGATAAGCGTAAGGCGCTCATTGGCCGTGCCGAAAACGGGATCGATCATCCAGACTCGACAGCGACAACGTACTGCTTCATGACCAAGCTCAGCGGGCAGGCATTATACTTTTGCTAGAACTGTTTTGACCGAACGGTCTGGCCTGAGCTCTACCAACGCCAGCTCAGACCAATGTTGGAGCCTGCCTGTGACGCTGAGGCCGACGCCGTTGCCAGTGCGCAAACACATCCACTGAGGGTGCTATGACTAATTTCTATAACAGTTGCAGAGCCATGTCGCTTTTTCACGTGACGTCCAACCATTTGTACAAGAGTCCGATCGCCATCGCGATCCTTTACGCGATCTCCCTGACTCCCTTGCCGACACAGGCCGCTAGTGTCATCGACAACTACAATGTTCTGGAGGACGAATACACCTATGTAAGAGTTAGCGGCAATTTTGCTGGTGGCACGACTAGCACAGAAGAGCTTAACGAAACTGTCGCAACCCATTTCAGTGATAACTTAAGCAGCGTCGACTATGTCTCACCAGGCTGGGTCTGTTGTGGTCAAGCCCAGCCGGAC
>JAGRGW010000255.1 GCA_020445315.1 Gammaproteobacteria bacterium | reverse complement strand
TTCAGATAGTAGGCCGACATCGCCATCGGCGGGGTCAGGAACGAAGTCTGCAGGTTCAGTGCCACGAGGATGCCGAAGAACAACGGGTCGATGCCGAAATGCGGCAGCAGCGGCAGGAAGATCGGCACGAAGATGATGATGATCTCCGACCATTCCAGTGGCCAACCGAGCAGGAAGATAATCAGCTGAGCCATGATCAGGAAGGTGATCGGTGAGATCTCGAGACTCGTCACGAACTCGGCGATGATCTGCTCGCCGCCGAGGTATGAGAACACCGACGAGAAGGTCCAGGAACCGACGAACAGCCAGCAGACCATCGCCGTGGTCCGTACCGTCAGGTATACCGACTCACGCAGTCGCTGCCAGGTGAAGGCACGGTAGATGAAGGTCAGCAGCAGGCCTCCGAGCGCGCCGACCGCGGCGGCCTCGGACGGTGTGGCAAGGCCGAACAGGATCGCGCCGAGGACGGCCAGGATCAGGAACGCCAGCGGGAAGAACGAGGTCAGCAGCTGGATGATGATCTCGCCAACCGAGATGTCGCCGATCTCCTCCTTCGTCGGTTTCGGCGCCAGCTGTGGTTGCAGCATGGATCGCGTGACCACGTAGATCATGTACAGGCCGGCCAGCAGCAGGCCGGGCAGCAGCGCCCCGGCGTAGAGCTTGACGATCGACACGCCGGAAGCAGCCGCGTAGACGATCAGCATGATCGATGGCGGTATCAGGATGCCGAGCGTGCCGCCGGCACAGATCACGCCGGCCGCCAGGCTGGTGTTGTAGCGCGCCTTCAGCATCGCCGGGAAGGCCAGCAGGCCCATCAGCGTGACCACCGCACCGACGATACCGGTCGCGGTGGCGAACAGGGTGCAGGTGATCAGTGCCGCGACCGCCATCGAGCCGGGGATGTGGCGCGCGGCGATGTTCAGCGTGTGGAACAGGCGCGCGACGATGTTGGCGCGCTCGACGATGTAGCCCATGAACAGGAACAGCGGTACCGCGGTCAGCACGTCGTTGTCCATGACCGAGTAGGTCTGGTTGACGAACAGGTCGAATATCCGGTTGTTGAACAGGCCCTCGATCCACAGTTCGATCTGTGTCCACTGGTCCGGGTCGCCCTTTTCTACCGCGCGGTTGAAACTGCGCCACATGCGGTCGGGGTCGAAGTAGGCGTAGTAGCCGAACATGATCCCCATCGCCATCAGCGTGAAGGCGACCGGGAAACCGAGCAGGATGATGAACAGGAAGATGCCGAGCATCAGCAGTGCAATGACAGGATCTGACATGGTTCAGCGCTCCAGCTCGTCTTTGTATTCTTCTTTCAGGCCGCGACCGTCCTCATGCGAGAAACTGGAGGCGAAATGGCCAGCCTTGACACCTTTCTGCTTTGCCAGCTGGACCTCGGTCTCCTCGATGTCCTCGGCGGCGATGATCCACTCGCCGGTCCGCAGGCAGATGATGCATCGGAACACCTGGGCGATGCCCTGGATCAGCATGAGCACGCCGGCCACGACGATGACCGTCTTGAACTGGAAGATGGGGATGCCGGCCGGGCTGTTGACGCTGACCTCGAGGTAGCGCCAGGACCGCTCGGCATATTTCCAACCGGCGATGATCAGGGCCAGTATGCCGGGGAAGAAAAACAGGAAGTACAGTGTCAGCTCGACCCGGGCCTGGGTACGCGGCTTCCAGAGCCGATAGAGGAAGTCGCCGCGTACGTGCCCGCCGCGCGACAGGGTGTAGGCGCCGCCCATCATGAACAGGGTGCCGTAGGTGATGTAGGAGAGGTCGAAGGCCCAGCTGGTGGGTGCGTTGAAGCCGTAGCGGACCAGCACCTCGTAACCGACTCCCACGGCCATGACCAGGATCAACCACGCAAAGGCTTTGCCGAACCAGGCCGACAGGCGGTCGGCAAATTCTATGTAGGCGAGCATCCGTGTATGTCCTCCGGCAGGGAAGCGCGTAGCAGTCGATCCGTTGACCATCGACGATCAACCGGTCGTCCGTGGCTGGCCGTTGTCGACAAACGCTTCGATATTGGTACGGGCGGGCAGCCCCCGCACGGGGAAGCGGCGCAGTCAGCATACCGCCTCGCCCGCCGGGGTGACAGACCGGGTCAGATCTTCAGCTTGCCCGGGAAGTAGTGG
>JAGRGW010000035.1 GCA_020445315.1 Gammaproteobacteria bacterium | reverse complement strand
TCGCCGAGCCAGTCCGACCCCTTGATGGTGTCGTACATATGCCATTGCCAGGAATCCGGTCCCATGTTGCCGAGTGCGGCCGACATGCCGCCCTGGGCCGCAACCGTGTGGCTGCGGGTCGGAAAGACCTTGGTGACACAGGCCGTCTTCAGGCCGGCGGTCGCCATGCCGAGCGTCGCGCGCAACCCGGCGCCGCCCGCTCCGACGATAACCACGTCGTACTTGTGATCGATGATCTTGTAGTCGCCAGTCAACATGTTATGGCTAGGCTCCCAATGAAATTTTCAGCGCGGCGACAATGCCGAGCGCCGCAAGAAAGAAACTGACCAGTTGCACCGCGATGATGGCGGCGATCCTGACCCATTCTTCCGATACGTAGTCCTCGATAATGACCTGCAGGCCAAGCGCGCCGTGGTAGAAACCGGCGATCAGCGTCGAAACGAGCATGACGACGTTGAAGGGCGAATCGAGCCACTGCACGACACTCGCGTAGCTCGCATTGGGCAGCGAGGCGACGCTGAGGCCGAACCAGATGACCAGCGGGGTCAACGCCAGGGCGCTGACGCGCTGTACCCAGAAATGGTGTGTCCCGTCCTTGGCGCTGCCCAGTCCGCGCACCTTCGCCAGGGGGGTTCTCAGATCGTTCACGAATACATCCTCCGCGGTTACGCCAGGGCGATCAGCCAGGTGATGACGGTGAGACCGGCACTCGCACCGAGCACGATGGTGCCGGACTTCGCCGTATCGCCCAGTTCCAGGCCACGACCGAGATCCCACCACATGTGCCGCAGGCCGTTACAGAAGTGGTAATACAGCGCAAAGGTAAAGCCGAACAGGACCAGCTTTCCCAGCCAACCGAACAGCAGGCCCTGGTAACTGTCCCACGCCGCCTGGCCGCCCGCCGCCACTGCCAGCGAGATGGCGAGCAGCGCCATGCCGGCCATCAGGACCGCGCCGGTGCCGCGATGAAGAACCGATAACTTGGCTGTCATTGGCAGATCGTAGATCTGCAGGTGCGGTGACATCGGCCGCTTGTCGTTCCAGGCCATGATTTTCCTCTGTTCAGTGCATCGAACGCGGCGTCCGTCGTTGCCGACCACCGTCGCACACAATGGGGGACCGAAGCGCCAAACGATCGAACCGGGCACTGCCCGGTTCGGATAGCCGGCGAAGTCGGCATCGGACGCAAGGGTTGGACGGACCTGCGAATCCGGCCGTCAGTCGGGTCCCGCTGTCCGCCTCACGTTTATTTAGGGTAGTTGGCCGAATAAATCAATGACAGATAAGGACGACCGTCCTATACGACTTGTTGCAGCGCATCAAATTTGCTTGAAATTCGGGCCTTTACCGTGGCTTACGCAACCGAGTCGTGCTTGATTATTGAATTTTTTAGATATTCATCAGAATGCAGGAATCACCCGGGCACCGATTCCCCGGCGCCGTCTTCCGGCTCGCCGGGCAGGGATTCACGGAGGTGGCGGAACAGCTTCTTGCCGGCACCAGTCGCACTGCCCTGCCGCTGCTCCCGCTGTGCATCCCGCACCAGCTGTCGCAGCCGTTGCCGATCGAGACCCGGCTGTTCGGCGAGCAGCTGCGCGAGGGCCTCGTCGCCTTCACCGACGAGGCGGTCGCGCCATTGTTCGAGGCGATGGAAATGCTGGTTCTGGCGCAGCTGTCGCGACTGCCTGTCGTCCAGCCAGATACGGACCGGCTCGAGATCCTCCTGCAGCAGCAGCCGGGTACAGTGCTTGATCTCCCGGTTGCGTGCCCCCGACGGGCGCATCGTGCGCACCTGCGCCAGCAATGCGCGTACCTTCTCGCCAATACCGAGCCGTTGGAGCTCACCGTCGCTGAGTTCCGTCATGCGGTTGGCGAGTTCCTGCACGGCCGCCAGTTCGCGCTTCAGCGCCGACTTGTTCGGTCGTTGCCTTGCCGTGCTTTCGTCAGCTTCTGTCATTCCACACCGTACATATGCTCAATCCGGAGTTGCAGGCTGGTCCTGCCTTGCCACTCGTTTTCGTCCAGCTGGAACGCGGCGGCAATGCGCCTTGGCATCTGCGGCAACTGCTCGACGGCGTTGAACGCGATCGCGTCCACCGATGCCTGGCCGTCCGCCTTGCGCAGTACCAGTTTCCAGTGTTTTTCACCGACGACGCGGCTGCTGATCACGTCGAAGCGGTCGTCGAACAGGGGTTCCGGGAAGCCCTGCCCCCAGGGGCCGCCCTCGATGATGGCACGCGCGGTCTCCAGCGTCAGTTGCTCGGCCGCGATCTCGCCGTCGGACATGACGACCGCGTCGAGGTCGGTGACATCGAGGTGTCGACGCACGATGTCATCGAACAGCGTGCTGAAGGTTTCGAAGTCGGCCTTGCGGATCGTCATGCCGGCCGCCATCGCGTGACCGCCGAATTTCTGCAGCACCCTTGGATTGGCGGCGGCCAGTTCGTCGAGGACGTCGCGGATGTGCAGGCCGGGTATGGAGCGTGCGGAGCCCTTCAGCTGCGTATCGTCGGCCTCGGCAAAGACGATGACCGGTCGGTGGTGGCGCTCCTTGATGCGCGCGGCGAGGATACCGATGACGCCCTGGTGCCAGTCGGGCCGGTACAGGCACAACCCCCACGGCAGCGCGTCATGCGCGCCGGGCGCCCAGTCGTCGAGTATCGCCTCGGCCTGGCGCTTCATGCCCTGTTCGATCTGCTGGCGTTCGCGGTTGAGGCGATCGAGTTCCTGCGCCAGCGCCATGGCCTCCTGTTCGTCGTCGGCCAGCAGGCAGGCGATGCCACGCGACATGTCGTCGAGGCGTCCGGCCGCGTTCAGGCGCGGCCCGGCGGCGAAGCCGATGTCGGTCTCGCGCACGCGCTGCGGGTTGCGGCCGGCGACCCGCAGCAGTGCGGTGATGCCCGGACGGCATTTCCCGCAGCGGATGCGCTGCAACCCCTGGTGCACCAGGATGCGGTTGTTGTGATCGAGTGGTACGACGTCGGCAATCGTGCCCAGCGCCACGAGGTCGAGAAAATCGGCCATGCCCGGTTCGGGCAGTCCGTGCCGGGTGAACCAGCCCTGCTCGCGCAGGTGTTTGCGCAGTGCCACCAGCACGTAGAAGATGACCCCGACACCCGCCAGCGCCTTCGAAGGGAATGCGTTGCCGGGCACGTTCGGATTGACCAGCGCGCGGGCCCGTGGCAGTTCACTGCCGGGCAGGTGGTGATCGGTGATGACGACATCGCAACCGAGGCGATTGGCGGCCTCTACGCCGGCCACGCTCGATATGCCGTTGTCGACGGTGACGATGACGTCCGGCCTGCGCGGGCGGGCGTGTTCGACGATCTCGGGCGTCAGGCCGTAGCCGAATTCGAA
>JAGRGW010000254.1 GCA_020445315.1 Gammaproteobacteria bacterium | reverse complement strand
GGCCAAGGCCGCGCACTTCGACTGGAAAGGGCGGTTGCGCAGCTTTCTCGACGGTCGCAGTGAGTTGAGCTCCCAGCAGGTCGCATCACACGAGCACTGCGATCTCGGCCAGTGGTACTACGCAGACGGTGCGCAGCGCTTCGGCGGCAATGCCGAGTTCACCGCGATCGAAGGTCCGCATCGCGAGATCCACCAGGTCATTCGCCAGGTCGTCGAAGCGAAGGAGCGCGGCGACGTTAGGGCGGCCGAGCAGGGTTACCAACGTGTCGAGGCGCTTTCCGACGAGGTGGTCGCCTGTCTCGACAGGTTGGCCAAATCACTGGCCTGACACGTCGACATCGTTGCGCTGGCGGTTTGCTATCATGGTCGCGGAATGCAGCGTGAGAGCCGGGCGTGAGTGAACTGAGCGATGGCATCGCCCGTATCGGGATACGGGTCAACGAGTCACTGGGTCGTCCTGCGGTGGCCGGCCTCTACCTTCCCCAGCCGGTCGCCGACGAGACCTTCCGCGACGAGTTCGGCTTCGTTTTTCTCGAGGACGGCAGTGTCGGCCCGTTCTACGTCAGCATGGGCGGGATACTGGCGGACCTGTGGCATCGCCACCCCGAGCCGGCTGCCTGTCGTGCCGATGTGCACGCGCTGTTGCAGGGCTTCGGACAGGACACGCTCGCAGATCGGGCGCTGGCGCTGGGTGCATTCAATGCGCTGAGCGCGTCGCTGTTTCGCCGTGCCGGGTTCGAGCCACCGGACCGTGCGCCGGTGTCCGGCCTGGACGGGCTCGCGCCCGGGGGCACGGTCGGCATGGTCGGTTACTTCTGTCCGCTGATCGATCGGCTGCTGGAACGTGGTTGCCAGGTACTGGTGCTCGAGCTGTCGCCCGAGCGCCTGGCGCAGAGGCCCGGGCTGCGGTCAACCGAAGACCCTCGCGATCTGCGCGACTGTGCGCACGTACTGTGCACGGCGTCGACGTTGGTCAACGATACGCTCGACGGGTTGTTGGCGACCCTGTCCGGTCACGTCGCGGTCGAACTGGTTGGTCCCAGCGGCAGCGGTTTGCCGGATGCGTTGTTCGAGCGCGGCGTCGTTTCCGTCGGCGGGACACGCTTCGCCGATCGTGCCGCGCTGGTCGCCAGCCTCGATCGGGGTGAGTCCTGGGGTGCGGCCGGCCGCAAGTACCAGCTGGTCGCGGCCGGTTATCCCGGGGTCGACGCGCTACTTGGCGCCGCCCACTAGCCGATCGTGGTGCGGATGCCGGCGAGTCGCAGCGCGACCAGCAGCGGCGCGACCTGTGCCGATGTCAGTTGTACCCGTCGTGCGCCGTTGAAGTACTTGTGCGGGTCGAGGTAGACCTGCTCGATACCGCTGTGGCCCTTGATGCCGTCAAGCGTCGCGCGAATGGTGCGGGCGACCTGGCCCTGGTCGCTGTCGACGAAATACAGCAGGCAGGATTCGGCGTCGTAGTAGACGTGGCGGCTGTCGAGGTTGTAGAAAATCTGGTTGGCGTTTCGGGTCCGCACAATCTTGCGGTCGCTGCGGTTGCCGGCCGTCACGACGGTATTGCTGACCTTGCCTACGCCGCCGGGCATGGGCTTCCCCTCGGTATTCTTGCGCGTTGCATAAAAGGCTGCCGAGAACATGGGCAGACCGCCTCCCGTCAGGTGTGGTTGGCCCCGCACAGCGGGATCGATTCCGTCGAAGATACCCGCTATTTTCGCTCATGCCTACTGCTGGTGGGGTTATTTGTGCGGATTCGCGCGCTTTTTTCGCCCCTGGCTGCGTTGCCCGTCTTTCCGACTCACCCCGCTGGATCGCAGGCCGGCATCGACTCTACGAGACGTACAGGCCGATAACGGGTTCGGCTGGCAGAATGCGCTTCCCGGCAGGGTGGTCGGGTGCTTCCGGCGACGTTCCCGCCGTACCGGGCTGGTGGCCTGCTTTTTCGTGTTGCGCCGAACTGCCGTAACATCGTCCCCCGTTGTCTTTCGCCTGCCAGGAGTTGTTTAGCAAGATGTCTGTCCTGATCCGCATGCTCTCCGTCGGTGTCCTGCTGCTGGGCACGATGTTGTCGACGCCGACGTTCGCGGACGCCCAGCCGTCAGAGCCCGCGGCCACCGAGCCGGTGGCGCTGGGCCTGGCTTCGCCACGGGCGACGATGGAGACTTTTCTCAGCGCGATGAACGACATCAAGCGCGGTCAGCCGGAACGCATTGCGGATGCGATCCAGACCATGGACCTGTCCGACGTCAACGCCCTGATCCGCAGCGAGCGTGGCGCCGACCTCGCCTGGATGCTGCTCGATGTCATGGACCGCACGCGGCTGGTCGACCTGCAACAGGTGCCGGTGCGCACCGACGGCGAACCCTGGGTGTTCAATCGTTACGCGTCCGGTGCCGTCGTCGTGACGCGTGTCGCGGACGGGCGCTGGCTGTTCAGCCGCGATACCGTGGGGCGCCTGCCGCTGATCGTCGACGAACTTGCCGGCGCGGCCCGGGTGGTCGGTGACGCAAAAGACGACTCGCAGAGACCTTTCCACCTGCGCCTCCGCAGCCAACTGCCGGAATCGCTGAAGCAGCGCGTGTTCCTGCTCGAGAACTGGCGCTGGATCGGTCTGCTGCTGGTGGCCGCAGCCGGGGTGCTGGCGGATGCCCTGCTGAGTTTCCTGCTGCGGTTGTTCATGCGCGCCTGGCGCGTGCGTGTCGCCGACGGCGCGTTTCGTGACGTGTCCGAGAGCATGCTGCGTCCGCTCGGGCTGGTCGCGATGGCGGCGGTGTGGTGGGTCGGGATCAACCTGCTCGGACTGCCCGACAGCGCACTCCTGGTCCTGCTGGTCGCGGTCAAGTTCCTGGTCAGCCTGGCCGGTGTCTGGACCGCCTATCGCCTGGTCGACCTGGTTTCGGCCTGGCTGGAGCAACGGGCGCGCCAGACCGAGAACAAGGTCGACGACGTCGTCGCCCCGCTGATTACGCGAACGCTGAAGATCTTCGTCACGGTCGTCGGCCTGGTTTTCATTGCCGACAACCTCAATATCGACGTTACCGGCCTGATCGCCGGTCTTGGCCTCGGTGGCCTCGCCTTTGCGCTGGCCGCGAAGGACATGGTGCAGAACCTGTTCGGGTCGATCACGGTGTTGCTGGACCGCACCTTCACCGTCGGCGACTGGATCCGGGTCGGCGACCAGGAGGGCTCGGTAGAGCATCTCGGCTTTCGCAGTACACGCATCCGGACTTTCTACAACTCCGTGGTCACGGTGCCCAACTCACAATTCATCACCGCCACCGTCGACAACATGGGTGAGCGGCGTTACCGCCGCCTGTCGACCAAGTTCACGATCGCCTACGACACGCCGCCGGACCGGATCGAGGCGTTCTGCGAGGGTGTCCGCGAGATCGTGCGCCAGCACCCGTACATGCGCAAAGACTACTACCACGTCTACCTGAACGGACTCGGCGATTCCGCGCTGGAGATCCTGGTCTACGTGTTCTGGGAAACCCCTGACTGGAGCACGGAACTGCGCGAACGGCATCGTTTCCTGCTCGACTGCCTGCGCCTTGCGACCCACCTGGGTGTCGAGTATGCCTATCCGACCCAGACCCTGTTCCTGCGCCGCGACGACGGCGGGGACCCCACCGAAACGCAGGCGGTCGATGATGCGCGCCACCAGGGTACGGAGGCGGCGCGCCAGATCGTCGCCCACAGTACCGGGCTGGGACAGCGGCCGCCGCCGGTCGGGTTCTGACGGGTTCAGGCCCCCCGCGCGGCCGAGCCGGCGACGTCGTCGCCCGATTCGGCCAGCAGCATCGCGGTCAATTCGCCGGCTTCCACCGGCCGGCTGAAGTAGTAGCCCTGCGCGATGTCGACATGGCGGGCCTGCAGGTAGTGCAACTGCTCCTCGGTCTCGACACCTTCGGCAACCAGCTGAAGTTTCAGGCTCTTGGCCATCGCGATGATGGCATCGACGAGGGAATCGTCGTCGGGGTCACGGCCGAGGTCCTGGACGAATGCCCGGTCGATCTTCAGGACCTGCAGTGGGAACGACTTCAGGTAACTCAGCGACGAGTAACCGGTGCCGAAGTCGTCGAGCGCCAGCCTCACGCCGAGTTCGCGCAGGGCCTCGAATACCTGGGACGTCTCGGGCGCGTCCTGCACCAGCACGCTCTCGGTGATCTCGAGTTCGAGTCGCTCGGGCGCGAGCCCGGTGGCAATCAGCGCCTGGGCGACGTTGGCCAGCAGGTCGGTGTTGCGAAACTGCTGGGGCGATACGTTGATGGCGATGTCGACCGGTTTGGCGCGCAGGGACTGCCACTGCGCAGCGGTCTCGCAGGCTGTGCGCATCACCCAGTCGCCGATCTGCGACATCAATCCGGCGACCTCCGCCACGTTGACGAATTCCTCCGGCGAAACGGCGCCGAGTGTCGGTGACTGCCAGCGCAGCAGTGCCTCCACGCCGTCGATGCGGCGCGTGACCAGGTTCACCTTCGGCTGGTACAGCAGCTTGAGTTCGTTGCGCTGCACGGCGCGCCGCAACTCGGTTTCCATGGCCAGGTGGCGTTCCGCGCGCTGCTGCATCTCGCCGGTGAAAAAACGGTAGACGTTCTTGCCCTGCGACTTGGCCTGGTACATGGCCGTGTCCGCGCTCTGCAGGAGTTGCTCCGCGTTGGCCCCGTCGTCGGGGTAGACGGCGACGCCGACACTTGTCGTGGCGTAGACCTCGCGTCCGTCGACCTGGAACGGTCGCTGAAAGGCGTGGGTGATCTTGTGCGCGATCACTTCCGCGTCGTCCGGATTCTTGAGGTTCTCGCTGATTACGAGGAACTCGTCACCGCCCAGTCGGGCGGGGATGTCGCTCTCCCGCACGACACGGCGCAACCGTTCCGCCGTCTGCCGGAGCAACTCGTCGCCGGCGCGGTGTCCCATCGTGTCGTTGATCGCCTTGAAGTTGTCGAGGTCGAGAAAGAACACCGCCGCATGATTGCGCCGTCGGCGTGCCTGCTCGAACGCGTGCTCGGCCTGGCGCAGGATCAGCGTCCGGTTCGGCAGACCGGTGAGTTCGTCGTAGTGGGCGCGCTTGTCCAGTTCCTGCTCGTGTCGCTTGCGTTCCGAGATGTCGATGGCAACGCCGATAGCGCCGTCGGCCTCGCCCGCCTTGCCCGGTAGCGGGCCATAGTGCACCTCGTAGCTGTGATCGTGCAGTTCGATCTCGGTGACGAGCGTCTCGCCGTTCAGCGCGCGTTGCGTCGCGTAGGTAACCTGCGGGTGGTCGGCAAAGGCGGCCAGCAGGTTACCGCCGACCTCCGGCAGCTGTAATTCACTCTGCTCGCCGATGCGGTTGCCGTCCATGAACCGGATCGTGCCCGCGCTGTCGAGCGCCCACAAGGCGATCGGTGCGCACGACAGCACCGTACCGATCATCGTTTCGGCCTCGTTGATCAGGCGTTGCTTCTCCTGCGCCAGGTCCTGCATCAACTCGGCATTGCGATAGCGCAGCCGGATCGAATCCATCATGGTCCGGTAGTTGCGGCGGCCGGACATGATCAGGAAGACCGCCAGCAGCAGGAGCAGCACCCCGGTCGACGTCTGGATCCCGCGGGGACCTGTCAGCAGGTTGACCGCCGCGGGCAGCAGCGTCAGGCCGACGAACAGCCGGTAGGTGACGTAGTCGGTAATGTTGACGCTGAGCGCACCGGCGGCCATGCCGATCAGCACCAGCAACGTGAAGGCCTGCACCTCGGGTTGACCCTCGGGGAAGAACAGCAGCCCGGCAATACCCCACAGGGCGGCCGTTGTCGCGGCACCGAGACGGTAGCGCAGCAGCCACAGCGACGCCGTCGAGACCTTGTCGCGCTCGTGCGCGTAGCGCCAGGCGCTGAATGCCCGGAACCCGAGCACCAGCACCATCGCCGTCATCCAGTCCCAATGGCTCGGGCCCTTGTCGTAGACATGGTGAATCTGCACCAGGATCAGGGCGATGAACAGCGATGCAATGCTGCTGACATGGAGCGACGCGTAGAGTGTTTCCACGCGCTCCCGCAGGATGCCGGCATCGGTCGATCCCGGGCGATCGGCTTTCGACGTGGAATCGGGATCTGGTTTCGGCAACTTTGCCACCTTGGAGCGGGGAACACCCTACCTTAAGTTTTACGGCAGGCGGCGTGGAGGCTTGAGATGGTTCGGCGGGGCGTCCCGTGCAAGTACCCCGCGCATTGTGTGTGTACGCACGGTCGCCTCCACCACATATGGCCCGTTAGACTTTGATTTCCTGAGCGTTCGTCATGCCAGGAAAAGGCGCGAACGTGAGCAAGCCGTGGAAAAATGAGGTGTGCCGTGTCTGTTGTTGCCCTGCCGCGTGTTCGCGTGGAACCGCTCGACCAGGAAGACCTGGACATGGCGGCCGTGTTCCTGCTCAAGGTCTGGCGTGACACCTACCGGCGGACGCTGCCGCGCCGGATCGTCGAGGAGCGCTCGACAGGGTATTTTCGTGATTACCTGAAAAAGCGCGCGTCCACCTGCCGCCTGGCCTGGTTGGGTGATCGCCTCGTCGGGCTGGCGACGACGCAACAGAATTGTGTCGACGACCTGTGGGTTGCGCCGCGATTCCGTCGTCGCGGCATCGGCACGGCATTGCTCGAGGCCGCAACCGGCGGCCTGCGCGAACGGGGTTACCAGTATGCGCAGGCCGGTTGCGAGGACTTCAACGACTCGGCGATGGCTTTTTTCGACCGGGCAGGTTGGGATTGTATCGGTGGTGATTCGATCACGCTGACACCGGGTTACCGCGTCAATGCCATGGTGTTCAGCCGCCGGTTACCCGGAACAGTCGAGGGCGTCGGCCGCGCAGGCGATTAGCGCCTACTCCTGCTGCCGCAATGCGCACAGCCGCTGCACCGCCTCTGCCAGCCTCGGCCCCGGGCGCGACAGCAGGTCAGCCAACCGGTCGGCCGCGCTGCCGTCGAAATGCCGCATCAGCGAGATCGGGAAGGCTCCGGCCGCGGCGGCCGCGGCCTCACTGCTGACCGCGAATACGCCAAGGTCGATACCTCCCATCGTGTTGGCGAAGCCGGCCAGCGCGAGCACCTCGTTCAGCCAGTGCCTGCCCCCCACCGTCATTGCCGGCCTGTCCCAGACGGTTACGAAGGCCGGTTGCCGGGTCATCGCTCTGCACGGGACCACAAGACCTTTCTCGAACGCGGTGGCTGCACGGTCGGCAGTCGCCGATGTGTCCGCCAGCTTGCCGATGGCGCGGATCGCGGCAGCCACCCTGGCCAGTGTCGACGGCTCGCTTGCGAATAGCGGGATATCGCTTTTTCGCAGCCAGGCGAGGTCGTTCGGGCGGTTGCCGCTCGGCCAGGCGATGACCAGGTCGGGCCGCCACGCCATCAGCGACTCGCGGTCGATGGCGCCGGCGCCACCGATCCTGGGCAGGTGGTCCCACGGCGGCGGCAACTCGCTGAACGCCGCCACCGCGACCAGCCTGTCGGTCGCACCGGCGGCGACGACCAGGTCGGTTGCGTGCGGCGACAACGTGACGATGCGACGTGCCGGTTCCGGCAGCGTGACCGTCATGCCCTCGTCGTCGGAAACGGTGGCCGCGAAGGCGGCTGTCGTGGACAGGGTGAACAGCGTCGCGACAGCGGCAGCCTTCAGGCGATCCATGCGATCAGCGTGCCGCCGCCGATGACGCCGACCCACAGTGTCAGTGTGCGCCAGACGAGTGCCAGTGCGTCTTCGACGACCGGAGGCGTCAGTGCGGGATAGGGCGGCACGTCGCCGGGGTCGTCGCCGTAGAGATCGTGGGCTTCGTGCGGGAAGGTGTCGAGCGCGGCAAGGCCCGTCTGCGCGAGCAGGTGTTCGGCCTCGGCCAGTGGCCCGTCGGACGGGACATAATCGAACGTGCGCCAGCTGTGGGCGACGGCGTCGAAGTTGCCGGCCACGGCATAGCCGGTGGCCGTGATGCGCGCGGGCGCCCAGTCGGCGATATGGCGCAACTCGTCGCTGTATCGCTTCATCTCATGCGGACAGTCCATTGCCTGCAGGTGCTCTGCCATCAGGTGGATGGCGCGGTACGCGGCGGCGCCGACCGGCCCGAACAGCAGGAACCAGAACAGCGGCCCGATCAGGCGTCGGTTGGCGAGCACGACGACGGCACGGGCGACGGCGAACGAGCGGCGCGGCTCGGTGTCCGGCGCCTCCACCAGGCACAAGTCCTGCGCTGCCGCCTGTGCGCGGTGCCTGTCACCGCGGTCACGGGCATCGATGAAGCCCTCGGCTTCCTCTCCCAGTTCACGCGGCCCGAGGCAGTAGACCAGTACCAGCGTGCCGAAGACCAGGCCGGCCAGGCTGCCGAGGGACGCTGCAAGCCACTGCAGCCAGCCGATCAGCAGCAACGGTGGCAGCAGCGCCAGCGCCGCGCCCCAGGGACGCGTCATCAGCCACTGGACGGCACCGACCCGGGACATGCCGCCACAGTAGGTCGAGAACCAGCCATGCCGACGGGCCGGTCGGTACTGGTTGAACACCCGCTCGATCAGCAACGCGATCAGCACGGAGAGGAATGTCATACAGGTCTGGTCCCGGTCGCGGTCGATGGCTTCATGTGTGTCGACGATCCCAAGGCGTGAAAGGCATCGGGCCCAATTTTACGTGAACCCGCCGGCGGGTGTGCGCCAGGTGCCGGGTCAGGCGATCATTTGGTGGTAACGCGGCCAGTCGAAACAGGGGCCGGGGTCGGTCTTGCGCCCCGGGGCGATGTCACTGTGGCCGACGATACGTGCCGGAGTGATGCGCGGGTATTGATGCCGGATCTCGTTCGTCAGTCGGGACAGGGAGGCGTACTGGGCCGGCGTGAACGGCGTATCGTCGGTGCCTTCGAGTTCGATACCGATCGAGAAGTCGTTGCAGCGCTCGCGTCCGCAGAAGACCGACTGGCCCGCGTGCCAGGCCCTGCGATCGAGGGCGACGAACTGGGTCGTGCTGCCGTCGCGCCGGACCAGCAGGTGGGCTGATACCTCCAGCGCCGCGACCGTCGCGAAGTACGGGTGCCGCGCCGGGTCCAGGCGGTTCTGGAACAGGTCGGCGATATGGGGGCCGCCGAACTCGCCGGGCGGCAGGCTGATGTTGTGGATCACCAGCAGGTCGACCTCGCAGTCAGCCGGGCGTTCGTCGGCATTGGGCGACGGGGTGTGCGCAACACCCGTCAGCCAGAGCCTGCCGGGAAGGGTCACGGTGCCTCCTTCGGTGGTTGCGCCAGGCCGGCCAGTGTCGCCGCGATGATGGCCGCCGGCGTTGCCTCGGCATGGATTTCGCAATGAAACTCGCCATCTGCGAACAGGAACAGCGCCGGTAGATGGAAGACATCGAACTCGCGTGTCAGTGCCGCATCGCGTTGGGCGTCGACCTCGAACAACTGCCACGCGGGCTGCTCGCGTGCGACGACCTGCATGACCTGGCGCAGGTGGCGGCAGCTGCCGCAATCCACGGAACTGAACGTAACCAGGGCAATGCCTGTCGTATGCATGAGTGTCGGGTGGAAGTCGAACTGGTCCAGCGGCGTTGACAAGAAGTTAATTCCCTTGATCTCGATCAGTCTTGGCCGGTCGAAGGTTGGCAGCGTCGGACTAAAGTTTCCACAGGTTAACGTCAAATAAGGATCAGGATTTGCCTGTTTCGGCCGATTTAAGGGGGTGAAGGCGGCAGATGCCGCGTGGAGTCTGGGATGGGAAACGGTTTCGTCGAGTTGTGCCGGCCTTTTCACAGTTGCGCTGCCCGGTGGCAGGCGCAGGCGCGAAAGCGTGAGGCCGGTCACGCCGGACGGCACCATCCGGACCTAGTTTGGTTTAACAGGAGCGTCGGTACAATGGTGCCGGATGCGCTGGCCCATCGGCGTTCCCCAGGGGTTGTATATGCAGCGCGACAACGTGATTTCCATCGATCAGGGCCTGGGCGCCAAGCGCCGGTCACCGGCTGACGCCAGCATGCGCGAACTGGTCGCTGCCTGTCGTCGGACCGTTTCCGATACCCTGCCGCGCCTGATGCAGGAGCTGTTCGAGCACCTCGACGACGAGTTGTACCAACTGGCCGACAAGTCGACCAGTGACATGCTGCAGACCCGCTATTTCGACGCCATGCGCGAACTGCGCAAGCTGCGTGACTCGATCGAGCAGGCCTTCCTGCGCGACCAGCTCGAACGCTACGAGGCATTCTGGAAGCAGCCGGCAAGCGGTGGCGATGCCGAGATCGCGGGCGACCTCGACGAACTGAGCCTGGTCGACGAGGACGAACTCGAGGAAAACCTCGCCGTCGGCGGCATGGTGTCGAAGGCAGAGAACCGCTATCACCGCGAACTGTTCGCGCTGAACATGCGCTTCGCGCAGTTGGCCGGCGTTTCCGACCTGTCTTCGCGCAACAACCCGATCGGGCCCTACAACCTGGCCGAGGGGTTCCGCACAGCCATGACCCAGTGGAGCGGCGAACTGGGCGTACGCCTCGTGGTGTTCAAGCTGTTCGACCGATACGTCATGGGTTACGTCGGTGGTCTCTACGACGACATCAACGACCAGCTGGTCGAGGCCGGCATCCTGCCGAAAATCGTGCAGCGCGTCCGCCGCAACCCGGTGGCGCCGTCGGTCCAGCGCTCGCGCCAGGACGATCCTGCCGGTGGTGGATTCGACCCCGCCGACCCGATGGGAGGCGCCGTTACCGACGAGGTCAGCCAGGAGCAGATCCTCGGCGTGCTGGGGCAGATGCTGTCTTCGCGTCGGCAGAGTGGCATCGGCACCTTTTACTCAGGCCAGTTGCCGGGTGGCAACGCGGCCGGTTACGGGCACCTGCCGGCGGTCGGTTCGCACGAGCTCGTGGATGCGTTGCACCAGCTGCAGCAGGACGTCTCGGTCGAGGCGCCGGTCAGCCGCGAGGAATTGCAGGCCCTGCAGGGCGAGGTGCTGGTCAGCCTGGGACGGCAGCTCGACATGGGTTCGACCGAGTCCCCGGCCAAGCGGCTCAACCAGGTCGACCAGGATGTCATCGACATCATCGGCATGCTGTTCGACTTCATCCTCGACGACCAAAACGTCCCCGACGCGATGAAGGCGCTGATCGGCCGGTTGCAGATCCCGATGCTGAAGGTCGCCGTGCTCGACCGCAGCTTCTTCGGCAACAAGCACCATCCTGCCCGCCGCTTGCTCAATGCCCTCGCACGTGCTGCCATCGGCTGGGTCGACGACGGCGATCGTTCCGCGCGTTCGCTGTACGGTCGTATCGAGTCCGCGGTCACGCGGGTGCTCAGCGATTTCAGCAATGACGTCAACCTGTTTGGCGAGGTCTTCGACGAATTCTCGAATTTCATCGATCGCGAGGCGCGTGGCGCCGAGGTCGCCGAGGAGCGTATCAACCAGGTCACGCGTGGCCAGGAGCAGCTGCTCGTCGCGCGGCGCCGCGTGGCCGAGGTGTTGAACGATTTCCGCGTCGCCCAACCGGACTTGCCGATTGCGGTGGTCAACATCCTGCGCGAGGGCTGGCACGACGTGATGCTGCTCGCCTACCTGCGTGAAGGCGAGGAGAGCGTAGCCTGGACGCATGCTTACGACGCGGTCAAGGAGTTGATCTGGAGCGTCCAGCCCAAGGTCGAAACAGCCGAGCGCCAGCGCCTGCTGAAGTCGATCCCCGAATTGCTGAAGAAACTGCGCGACGGCCTCAACAACATCTCGTTTGACCAGCACCGCGCCGGCCAGTTGTTCAAGGACCTGCAGGTCTGTCACATCGCGGCATTGCGTGGTGAACACGACAACATCGAAACGCAGTCGCTCGACGAGGCGATGCCCGAGGATGTCGCGCTGCAAGTGCCGCCGGAGCCCGAGGTCATCGAGGACGATGCCCAGGCGCGTGCCGAGGCGCTCGCGGTCGGTCAGTGGCTCGAGTGGCAGCAGGGCGACAACTGGGTCAGGGGCAAGCTGTCCTGGCGCAGCCAGGTGTCGAACAACTGTATCTTCGTCAATCGCAAGGGCATGAAGGTCGCCGAGATGAGCGTGACCGACATGGCGGCGCTGTTCCGTTCCGAACAGGCCCGGATACTCGAAGACGTCAACAAGCCGTTAATGGATCGTGCGCTGGATGCCATGGTCGGCGCGTTGCGCGAGACCGGGTAGGCTTCGCGTCAGCCACCTGTAGCGCGGCTTTGACCGCTGGCGGGACCGCGCCGCTCCAACTTCAGTTAGAATCGAACGCGCCGGGTATTCCCCGGCGTTTTTTCGTTTTTGCGGTCGCCCGTCACTGCGCGTGCAGCTGTCGTGCGGCCGAGACAGCCGCGACGGCGAGGAGCATCGACATGAGCGAGAAAATGACCGATTCGGGTCTCAAATACGAGGACCTGGTCGAGGGCGATGGCGATGTTGCCGCGGCCGGGCAGATGGTATCGGTGCATTACACCGGCTGGCTCACCAACGGTACCAAGTTCGATTCCAGCGTCGATCGCAACGACCCGTTCTCCTTTCCGCTTGGTGCCGGCCGGGTGATTCGCGGCTGGGACGAGGGCGTCGCCGGCATGAAGATCGGTGGCAAGCGCAAGCTGACGATCCCGCCACAGCTCGGCTATGGCGCACAGGGGGCCGGCGGCGTGATCCCGCCGAACGCGACGCTGGT
>JAGRGW010000034.1:266-5010 GCA_020445315.1 Gammaproteobacteria bacterium | reverse complement strand
GTTCCGCGATCTCGTCGAGAAACAGGGTGCCGCCTTCCGCGCCCTGGAACAGGCCCGGCTTGTCGCGCACGGCCCCGGTGAAGCTGCCCTTGACATGGCCGAAGAACTCGCTCTCCATCAGTTCCTGCGGGATGGCGCCGCAGTTGACGGCGACGAACGCGCGTTCCGCGCGCGGGCTGCGGGCGTGGATGGCCCGGGCCGCCAGTTCCTTGCCGGTGCCCGACTCGCCGCTGACGAACACCGGCGCCTGCGTGCGGGCGAGTTTCTGGATCAGTTGCCGGGTCTGCTGCATCACCGGCGACTCGCCGATCAGCTGGCCGCCACCGGGGATGGTGTCGCTGTCGTCAGTGCTGTCGCCCGCGTCGACGGGCTTCCGGTCCAGGCTCAGCGCGGTCTCGACGAGGCGGCGCAGCACCGGTAGTTCGACCGGCTTGGAGACGAAATCGAACGCCCCGGCCTTGAGCGCCTCGACCGCTGTGGCCATGCTGCCATGGGCGGTGATGACCGCGATCGGGGTGTCGGGATAGCGTGCCGAGACCTCGCGCACGATGTCGGTGCCGCTGCCGTCGGGCAGTCGCATGTCGACCAGGCACAGGTCGAAACGGTGCTGGCCGAGTTCCTGCAGCGCCCCGGCCACCGTGCCCGCGGAGCGGCAGTCGATCGACATCCGCGCCAGCGTTATCTCGAGCAGTTCCCGGATATCCGGTTCGTCGTCGACGACGAGTGCGAGGGCCTGTGTCATAGCTTCCTGCTGCGGCGTGGATCGGTGAAGCTTAGCCGAAAGCAGCTGCCGCCGGCCGGCCGGTCCTGGTACTCGATGCGGATGTGGTTGGCCTCGCACAGCTGGCGCGCGATGTACAGGCCGAGCCCGGTGCCCTCGTTGCGGGTCGTGAAGAATGGCTCGAACAGGTTGGCCTGGGCCTCCGCCGCGATGCCGGGTCCGTTGTCGCGCACCTCGAGGAAGGGGCCGGCGGAATCCACGGTAATGCCGCCGACCAGTTCGATCATGATGCCGTCCGGGTCGCGGCCGAAGTGACGGACCGCGTTGTCGCAGAGCACATCGATGACCTGCCGCAGCTGGCCGTGGTCGGCATAGACCGTCGTTTCGGCCGGATCGAGGTGGATGCGCAGCTGCTTGTCGTCCAGTCGATGGGCCTGGCAGATGTCCTCCCGCCGTTCCCACAGCCAGCGGCCGAGTGCCAGTGGCTTGGCCTGCGGCGAATCCTGTCGCGACAGCTTCAGGATGCTCTCGACGACCTCGTTCACCCGGTGGGAGTTGTGCCGGATGATCTCGATCATGCGCAGGTCGGTGACTGGCAGGTCCGGCGACTCGTCGAGTAGTTGTGCCGCATGACTGATGGCGCCGAGCGGGTTGCGGATCTCGTGCGCGATACCTGCGGTCAGGCGTCCCAGCGAAGCCAGCTTGAGCTGCTGCGCCTCCGCGTTGAGGCGTGCCGTGTCCTCGAGCACGATCAGCGTTTCCGGGTCGCGGCGGCTGCCGATCGAGGCGAAGGTCGCGCGCAGGTCGCGACCACCGCTGACGGCGCGGAAATCCGTGCGTCGATCCTTCGGCTCCGCCAGCCAGGCGCGGTACTGCTGGTGCAGTGCCGGCGACGCGGCCGCCAGCTTGTGGTGCCGCATCGCCACCGGCATGCCCAGCAGTGCCCAGGCGCTCTCGTTCATTATCTGGATGACGCCGTGCTGGTCGACGACCAGGATGCCGGCGCGCATCTGCTGGATGACGTGGTCGTTGAGCTGGGCGAGGCTGGCGAGGTCGGAGGCGCGCTGAAAGGCCAGCTCCTCGCTCTCGGCGGCGCGTTTGCCGAGGCGGTGGGCGAGCAGCGCCAGGGCAAAAAAGGCGGTCCCGAGCATGCCGGCCTGGGCATAGGCGGTTTCCTCGAATGCACCGCTGACGTGCGAATAGATGCGCTCGGTGAGCACCGCCAGTGCCGCCAGCGCGGCGAACAGCAGTGCCGTGCGTCCGACCAGGCTGAGGCTGCCGAGCGCGATGGATATCGCGATCAGCATGCCGAGCCCCGACTGCACGCCGCCGCTCGCGTGCATGATCACGGTGATCAGCACGATATCCGCGAATACCGCCAGCTGGCCGTGCATCTCGTCGCTGCCGACCCGCCGCAGGTGCAGGACGAGGCCGGCGACGGCGACGGCGATGTAGAGATTCACCGTCAGCGTGAACAGGCCCGGCAGGTAGGAACCCAGTGGTCCACGGCCCAGGCCGACGAACACCAGCAGCAGCGCGACCCCCAGCGCCACCCGGTAACCGAGGTAGAGGCGCAGGTAGCTGCTCTCGCCGATGCCGGTTTCGGCGGGTTGCGCGGCTGGTGCTGGCGGGGTTTGCGGGTTCGTCGTCAAACTCGTTTCGAAATTGGCCCAGGCATCGGACAGTTTAGCGGTTGACGATGCCGACAGTCTTTTGCCGGCGCAATAGTCAACAGTGATTTGTATTTTTGCGCTGGCGCGCATTCTGAACCAGAATGCGCCGAATCCTTGCTGCAGAGGGCGCTCCGTGAACCTACACGAATTCCAGTCGAAGAAATTGTTTGCCGGTTACGGCATTCCGGTCCCACTGGGTCACGCGGTCGAGACCGCGGCCGAAGCACGCGATGCGGCTTCCCAACTCGGCGGCGGCAAGTGGGTCGTCAAGGCCCAGGCGCACACGGGCGGGCGCGGCAAGGCCGGCGGCGTCGTGCTGGTCGACACGCTCGATGCAGTCGAGTCGGAGTCCGAACGCATCCTGGCCAACCGCATCGTCACCAATCAGACGGGCGCCGACGGCCTGCCGGTCAGCTACATCCTGGTCGAACAGCCCACCGATATCAGCGAGGAACTGTACCTCAGTGCACTGGTCGATCGTGCGACCCGTCGCGTGTTGATCATGGCGTCGCGTGCCGGCGGCATGAACATCGAAGAGGTCGCCGCCGAGACACCTGAAAAGATCATCACGGCGCTGATCGACCCGGCTGCCGGCGTGCAGCCTTACCAGGCACGTCGCCTCGGTTTCGCGCTGGGCTTCGACGGCGCGCAGGTCAAGCAGTTCCAGAAGATCCTGTTCGGGCTGGTCGAGCTGTTCCACAAGGAAGACGCCAGCCTGGTCGAGGTCAACCCGCTCGTGGTCACGCCACAGGGCGACCTGATCGCGCTGGATGCGAAGATCAACCTCGACAGCAATGCCCTCTACCGCCATGCGGACCTGCTGGCGATGCGCGACATCAGCCAGGAAGACCCGCGCGAGGCCGCCGCCGCGGAACATGACCTGAACTACATCACGCTGGACGGCAACATCGGCTGCATGGTCAACGGCGCCGGGCTGGCGATGGCGACGATGGACCTGGTCCAGCTGCACGGTGGCACACCGGCCAACTTCCTCGACGTGGGCGGTGGTACGACGGCCGCGCGTGTCGCTGAAGCGTTCAAAATCATCCTGTCCGACGACAAGGTCAAGGCCGTGCTGGTCAACATCTTTGGCGGCATCGTGCGCTGCGACCTGATCGCGCAGGGCATCATCGCCGCGGTGCAGGAGGTCGGCATCGAGGTGCCGGTCGTTATCCGGCTCGAAGGGACCAACGCGGAGCAGGGACTGAAACTGCTCGACGAGAGTGGCCTCGCGCTGGAGACCGCATCCGACCTGACCGAGGCGGCCGAAAAGGTCGTCGCGGCCGCCGCCTGAAGCCAACACGGGATCACGACATGAGCATACTGATCGACAAAGACACCAAGGTCATCTGCCAGGGCTTCACCGGCAAGCAGGGAACTTTCCACTCTGAGCAGGCGATTGCCTATGGCACCAACCTGGTCGGTGGCGTAACGCCCGGCAAGGGCGGCCAGAGCCACCTGGATCGCCCCGTGTTCGACACCGTGCACGACGCCGTGGCCGACACCGGCGCCAACGCCAGCATGATCTACGTGCCGGCCGCGTTCGCTGCCGATGCCATTCTCGAAGCGGCCGATGCCGGCATCAAGGTCGTCGTCTGCATCACCGAGGGTATCCCGGTACTGGACATGCTGAAGGTGCGTGCCGCGCTCGCCGGCAGCGATGTGCGGCTGGTCGGCCCGAATTGCCCCGGTGTCATCACGCCCGGCGCCTGCAAGATCGGCATCATGCCCGGATCGATCCACCAGGCAGGCAAGGTCGGCATCGTCTCGCGCTCCGGTACGTTGACCTACGAGGCCGTGTTCCAGACGTCGCGTCAGAACCTCGGCCAGAGTACCTGTGTCGGTATCGGTGGTGACCCGATCCACGGCATGAATTTCATCGACTGCCTCGAACTGTTCCAGGAAGACCCGCAGACCGAGGGCATCGTCATGGTCGGCGAGATCGGCGGCAGCGCCGAAGAGGACGCCGCCGAGTTCATCGCCAGCAATGTCAGCAAGCCGGTCGTCGCCTACATCGCGGGTGTCACCGCCCCCCCGGGCAAACGCATGGGGCATGCCGGTGCCATCATCAGCGGCGGTAAAGGTACGGCCGACGGCAAGTTTGCCGCCCTCGAGGCGGCCGGCGTGGCGACGGTCCGTTCGCCGGCGCAGATCGGCAGCCGCATGGCGGAACTGCTGGCGGGTTGATTTCACCCGGCCCCGCTCGCGATGATCGGACCTGGTCATCGCGAGCGTAGCGACGCGATCTGTTGCCAGTCGACGCTTGCCCCTGGAGATTGCTTCGCCGCTGCGCGACTCGCAATGACACAGGGTCGTTACACTTTTGCCTTGGCCCTTGGCCCTTGGCCCT
>JAGRGW010000034.1:0-173 GCA_020445315.1 Gammaproteobacteria bacterium | reverse complement strand
CACTTTGACTACTGTCGCACTGGCCCAGTTCAACCTGATGGTCGGAGACATCGAGGGCAATGCCCGGCGTGTCATCGATTGTGCGAACCGCTTGCGCGGCAGGGCCGATATCGTCGTATTCCCGGAACTCACCCTGACCGGTTACCCACCGGAAGACCTGCTGTTGCGGCCGG
>JAGRGW010000253.1 GCA_020445315.1 Gammaproteobacteria bacterium | reverse complement strand
CCTTGTCCCAGAAACCATCTTCCGAACAGCCGATACAGCCGTGACCGGCCTGGATCGGGAATGACGTACCCTCGTTCCAGCGGATTGTCGAGCAGGCGTTGTAGGTCGTCGGACCCTTGCAGCCGACCTTGTACAGGCAGTAACCCTTGCGTGCGCCCTCGTCGTCCCAGCTCTCGACGAACTGGCCGGCGTCGAAGTGCGGGCGGCGGTAACACTTGTCATGGATACGCTGGCTGTAGAACATCTTCGGCCGACCCTGGCGGTCCAACTCGGGAATCTGATCGAACGTCAGCATGTAGGTGATGACCGCGGTCATGACCTCGGCGATCGGGGGACAACCCGGCACCTTGATGATGGGCTTGTCGTGGATGACCTTGTGAATCGGCACCGCCTGCGTCGGATTCGGCTTGGCCGCCTGCACGCAGCCGTAGGAGGCGCAGGACCCCCACGAAATGATCGCCTTGCAATGCGCCGCGGCGTGCTTCAACTGCTCCAGGTAAGGCCGACCGGCAATGATGCAGGACATGCCGTCCTGGTTGAGCGGCGGGTTGCCCTCGCAGGCCAGGATGAAGTTGCCGTCGTACTTCTCGATCGTCTCGCCGATGATCGCCTCGGCCTGGTGCCCGGCGGCCGCCATAATGGTGTCGTCGTAATCCAGCGAGATCATCGACAACACGACGTCCTTCGCCAGCGGGTGCGCCGAGCGCACGAACGACTCGGTGCAGCAGGTGCACTCGAGGCCGTGCAGCCAGATCACCGGGATCCTCGGCTTGGTCTCCATCGCGTGCGCGATCTTCGGCGCAAATGTCGGGCCCAGGCCCAGTGCCGCAGCGGTCAGGCTGCAGTACTTCAGGAAGCTGCGGCGGGTAATGCCCTGTCTCCGCATCACTTCGTAGAATGTCTCGGTCATGCTCCTCTCCCATGGCTGTCAGGCGGATCAGCGCGGTGATCTCTGCTCTCCAGCGAGCTTTTGCAAGGAGCTTGCCAGCGATACTTTATTCTTAGATATTAACCACTTGATTCAATTTCGATCGTTACTGCACGTCGCCAGCCGCAAACTCGGCTGGGATTCCGCGTCGGCAAGTGGAAAGTTGCTTTCCGACCAGCGGCATACCGACTCACTGCGTCCGAATTCGTTGCAAAAACGTGCAATGGCGCACCCTGACGGTCAATATCCTTCCAGCTTATGACCAAGAACGGTTAGCCTCTTTCCGCTCTTTGCCGCCAAACCTGGCCGGAAACCCATCACTTCCCGGTTTTTCAACGCCTTAGCGAAGCAGAGGCTTTCGGCATGGTACTTGCCATTCCTCGTTACAAATCCATAACGGACCGACCAGGAGCACACATGTCCCAGGCCAACGTCGTCATCATGGGAATCGGTAACGTCCTCTGGGCCGACGAGGGCTTCGGTGTCCGAGCAGTCGAAACACTCAATCGCAGCCATGCCTTCGACAACAACGTCCAGTTGATCGACGGCGGCACCCAGGGCATCTACCTGGTCCAGCACGTGCAGGCTGCCGACATCCTCGTCGTGTTCGACGCCATCGATTACGGCCTGCCTCCGGGCACGATGAAACGGGTCGAGGGCGACGACGTGCCAAACTTCATGGGCGCGAAAAAAATGAGCCTGCACCAGACCGGCTNNGCTTCCAGGAGGTGCTGGCGATGGCGGAACTGCTCGGTGACTATCCCGAGCACATCCTGCTCGTCGGCGTGCAACCCGAAGAGCTCGAGGACTACGGTGGCAGCCTGCGCGACTGCGTCCGTGCGCAGATCGCGCCAGCCATCGAGGCGGCCCTCGCATGGCTGGCACGAATAGGCATCCACGCTACGCCGCGGACGACACCGCTCCCGGCCGACGAGGGCCTGCACCCGCAACAGCTCGACCTCGAGACCTACGAAACCCAACGACCGGACGCCAGCGCGGCCTGTCGCCTGGGCGACGAGCGCGTGCTGCGCGATACCCAGATGACCTTCGAGCCGAAACCGGTCGATCTCGGCGAGCGCCCGATGCGGGTCAACGTCGATGCCCGGCGCAAGGACTGATCGACAACGCCATGTGTATCGGTATCCCCATGCAGGTCGTCGAAGTGCACGAACTGCACGCCGTCTGCAACGACGGCAGCCAGCGCGTGACGGTGGACACGACACTGGTCGGCCAGGTCAACACCGGCAACTGGCTGCTGGTGTTCCTGGGTGCGGCCCGCGAGATCCTCGACGAATCGACCGCACTGGCCATGCACGACGCCGTCGAGGCGGTCAGCCGGGTGATGGGTGGCAACCACTCGGTCGACGACCTGTTCAAAGACCTGGTCGATCGCGAACCACAACTGCCGCCGCACCTCAAATCCCTCGTTCAGGAGCAATGACACGTGACTTCCCCCCTGATTGACCAACTGACCGGGCAGCACGGCTATCCCGTCGTCACGCCCGACGGCCTCGACGCCTTCCTCGCCCGCGAGACGACGCTGGCGCTGTTCCTGTCCGAGGACCCGAAGCGTTACCCCGAGTCGAACGACGTCGCCGTCATCCTGCCGCAGCTGGCGGCCGCGTTCGCCGGCCGTTTCGAACCGGCCGTGGTCGCCCGCGAACTCGAGCCACTGTTCAAGCAGCGCTACGACATCGCCGTATGGCCGTGCCTGGTGTTCCTGCGCAACGGGCGTTTCCTCGGCAAGATCAGCAAGGTGCGGGACTGGTCGGACTACCTCGAACGCATCCCGGCGATCCTCGACAGCGAGCCGAAACACAACCCCGGTGTCGGCATCCCTGTCGTCGACGCATCGCCAGGCAAGGTCCAGGCACAGGAGCAACCGCATGCATAAGTTCCCCGACATCCCGATCGTCGAGATCGGCCCCGGCAGCCAGGCCACGGTCGAGGACGAAGGTCTCGATTACATGGCCATGCCGTCGGAAATGGACACCTACCACCAGCCCATCCTGCCGGAACCGGAAGACACCGCGAACCTCGATGCCGGCAAGCGCAAGCTCGCCGAGCTGCTCGACGCGATGCGCGCCTGGCAGAACGATCACCAAACACGCGCTGTCGGGCTCGACGGACTCGACGCCGCCAACCTGGACTTCGTCAACCAGGCCCTAGGCGAGGGTGAAGTCAGCGTGGCATGCGACGGGCCGTCGCCGATCCGTGCACAGGAGTCGGTGCTGGCCGGCGTCTGGCGCGTGCAGCACTTCGACGCCAATGAACGCATCGTCCGCGACGGCATCGAGATCGGTGACGTGCCGGACATCGTCCGCAACACCGCGTTCGCCGGGGCCGACACGGCCCTGGACATCGCCTGCGACACCGACGACCCAGGGCTGCAGAACGCCCCTGCCGTACTGGTCGAGCTCGCTGACAGGATCGCTGCCTACCATCCCGGTGACGCGCTGCATGCCGTCAACCTGTCGCTGCTGCCGCTGAGCGACAGCGACATCATGTTGATCGGCGAACGCCTCGGTGTCGGCCCGGTGACCATGCTGTCGCGAGGCTACGGCAACTGCCGTATCGGCAGCACGGCCAGGCGCAACACCTGGTGGATCAAGTACTTCAACTCGCAGGACGGCCTGATACTGAACACCATCGAGGTCGTCGACGTGCCACCGGTAGCGCGCGCCGCACCCGAGGACATCGCCGACAGCATCGAACGCCTCGACGAGATCCTGGAGCTGTACAGGTGAAGACCTTCGAGGGTTCCTACGGCGGCGACGACTCGCGCGTGGCCGAGAGCGCACGCATGGAATGCAAGATCTGCTGGCATGTCTATGATCCGACGGAGGGCGACCACTACTGGCAGATACCACCCGGCACCCCGTTCACCCGCCTGCCCGACGACTGGCGGTGCCCGGAATGCGACGGTGCCAAGGAACAGTTCATGGTCATACTTGAATGACGGTTACCGACCTCCAACTGGCGGCGCTGACCGGCGGCCTCGTCCGGCACTTCGAGCACGTGGCCACGACACGCATGGCCGACGTCCCGATCGTGAACCCCGCGGTTGGCGTCGAGGCGGTCGGCTTCGAGCGTACGGACGAGGGCTTTCTCGGCGTGCTGGTGACGCCGTGGTTCATCAGCCTGGTCCTGCTGCCGCTAGAAGGCGACGACTGGCGCGACCGCAAGATCGGTAGTGAGATCACGCACAGCTTTGCCTCCGGCAACTACGTCTTCCAGGTCGCCGGCGATGACGCCATCGGCGCCTACCAGGCATGCTCGCTACTGTCGCCGGTGCTGGAACTGGCCGACCACGCAACGGCCGTGGCCATCGCCCAGGCCGCCTTGCTCGCGCTGCACGACGAAGACCAGCGCGACAGCACATCGGACACGCGCGCCGGCGAGATCGCCCGCCGCTGGCATGACGAAGAAGAGCCGGATGCCGACCCGGATGCCACGGCCGGCGCGGTGCCGGTCGAACAGGCTCGCCTCAGCCGGCGCGCATTCATCGGCGGCAACCTGTTCAACCGTGACCGGTCAGTGGAATGAACGCACCGCGTACCGGCATCGAGGGCAGCCTGCTGATTCGAGTGGCCCCGGCCCATGGGCGGGTCAGCATCGAGTCTTCCAGGCCATTGCTGGCGTCGCGATTGTTCGAAGGCAAGACCATCGACGAAACCCTGGCCCTGATTCCACTGCTGTTCAACGTCTGCGGCCAGGCGCAACAGACCGCCGCCGTGCGTGCGATCGAAAGCGCCCGCGGTGACCACGCTGACGACGACGTGGAGCAGGCGCGCGATGCGCTGGTCGACGTCGAGACCCTGCGCGAACACCTTTGGCGCATCCTGATGGACTGGCCGCGATTCACCGGCCATGGCCCGGCATCGGCGAGACTGCCCGACGTCATGGGCACGATCGAGGCCATCCGCCGGGCGGTGGATCCCGACCGGACGCTGTGCTCACCGACCGCCATTCCCTGTCGAAGCACCGACGCGACACTCGCTCAACGTTGCCGACACCTGCGCGAATGCGTGCGCAGCGACATCCTCGACACCGACCCGGCCGACTGGCTGAGCTACGACGTCGAGACCCTGCAGCACTGGCTGTCGACGTCCAACGGCGTCGCAGGGCGATTGTTGCGCAAAATCTGCAAGCAAGGCTGGCACGAACTGGGCAAGACCTCGATGGCCTACCTGAATCCCCTGCCGGCGACAGAACTGGCCAGGCGACTCGACGATGCGCAGACCGAGTCGTTCATCGCCGCTCCGACCTGGAACGGACTGGCACTCGAAACCGGCCCGCTGGCGCGGCAGTCTGGGCACCCGCTGATGACCGCGGCGGCAACACTGGCGGGCAACGGGCTGCTGACACGACTGCTGGCACGCCTGGTCGAGGTCGCCCTGATCGTGACCCGTCACCCGATCGCCGGAACGGCGACGGAAACCGACGAACCCGTGCCCGGACTGGCCCAGGTCGAGGCCGCGCGCGGCCGCCTGTGTCACCGGATTGCACTCGATGGCGGGCGCGTGTCCCGCTACCGTATCCTGGCCCCGACCGAGTGGAACTTCGCCCCCGACAGCGCCGCGGTGCAGGCATTGCGCACGATACAGGCAGTCGACATCACGGAAATTCGCGCCCAGGCCGACCTGTTGGTCCATGCGATCGATCCCTGTGTCGGCTATAACCTGGAAGTGGAGTCGGGCTGATGCACGAGATGTCGTTGTGCGAGGGCATCCTGCAGGTACTCGAGGACCAGGCCGAGGTCCAACAGTTCAGCCGGGTCAAGACCGTCTGGCTGGAGATCGGCGCGCTCGCCGGCGTCGAGCCATCGGCCATGACGTTCAGTTTCGACGTGGTCTGCCGTGGCACGCTGGCCGAGGGCAGCCGCCTGGAGATCATTCACCTGCCGGCGCTGGCGTGGTGCATGCAGTGTGCCGACAATGTCGAGGTCAGGCAGCGGCATTTGCCCTGCCCGCGCTGCGGCAGTTATCAATTACACGTCACCGGCGGTGACGAAATGCGAATCAAAGAACTGGAGGTGGAGTGATGTGCACGGTCTGCGGCTGCGGTGAAGGCGAGACCCGGGTAGAAGGCCAGGCGCATCCGACCCGGAACGATGCACATCACCACCACCATGATCATACGCATGGCGACCATGATCACGTCCATACCCATGGCGACGATCATCACTACGGTCACGGTCCGGCACGCGCCCACGCCCCCGGCATGAGCCAGTCGCGCATGGTCCAGATCGAGCAGGACATCCTCGGCAAGAACGACCGCTACGCGGCCACCAACCGCGGGCGCCTGACGGAACAGGGCATTCTCGCGCTCAACTTGGTCTCGAGTCCCGGCTCCGGCAAAACCACGCTGCTGACCCGCACACTGACCGACCTGCGCGAGGAACTGTCACTGGCCGTCATCGAGGGTGACCAGGAAACCAGCAACGACGCTGACCGCATCCGCGCGACCGGCGCCCGTGCGATCCAGATCAATACCGGCAAGGGCTGTCACCTCGATGCGCACCAGGTCGGCCACGCGCTCGACAGTCTGCAGCCCGAGGACGGCTCGGTGCTGTTCATCGAAAACGTCGGCAACCTCGTCTGCCCCGCCGCCTTCGATCTCGGCGAGGCGCACAAGGTCGCGATCCTGTCGATCACCGAGGGCGAGGACAAGCCGATCAAGTACCCGGACATGTTCCATGCCGCCGACCTAATGCTGCTGAACAAGATCGACCTGCTGCCGTACCTGTCGTTCGATGTCGAGCAGTGCATCGCCTACGCGCGTCGGGTCAATCCCGGCCTGCAGGTGCTGAACGTGTCGGCGACGAGTGGTGAAGGCATGGCCGACTGGTACGCCTGGATACGTGCAACGCGGCAGACGCGCCTGATCGGACACCGGCTTTCGCGCACATCCGACACCCCGACGACCGGGACGGCGGCATGACGGCCAACCCACCGACCGTGCTCGTCGTCGACGACGAGCCTCGCTCGCTGGAGACGCTGCGACGGACGCTGGAAGAGGAGTTCGAGGTGCTGACCGCCAACGGCGCCGCCGAGGCCGAGCGGATCCTGGAACGCGAATGGGTCCAGGTCATCCTGTGCGACCAGCGCATGCCGAACGAGACCGGTGTCGAGTTCCTCAGCCGCGTGCGCGACCGCTGGCCCGAGGTCGTCCGTATCATCATCTCCGGCTTTACCGATGCCGGCGACCTGGTCGAGGCGATCAACCGGGGTGGGATCTATCAATACATCAGCAAGCCGTGGCACCCGGACAAACTGCTGCTGAAACTCCGCAATGCCGTCGACCTTTTCCACCTGCAGCGCCAGAACGCCCTGCTGGCGGCCGAACTCAAGTTGCGTCCGGAGACGGTGTCGGAAGACGTCGCGCAGAAACGCCTCGAACTGCAGCAGCGCTTCGACTGGGACCAGGGCATCGTGCGCAGCGACGACAGCTGCATGAACGCGGTCTGCGACCTGGTCAGGCAGGTCGCACCGTACGACGTCAGCGTGCTCGTCAGCGGCGAGTCCGGCACCGGCAAGGAGTTGTGCGCCCGCGCCCTGCACTACAACAGCCTGCGCCGCGACGGCCCGTTCGTGGCCGAGAACTGTGGCGCGATGCCCGACGAATTGCTCGAGAGCGAGCTGTTCGGGCACAAGCGCGGCGCTTTCACCGGCGCCAGCGAGGACCGCGTCGGCCTGTTCGAGCTGGCCGACGGCGGCACCGTTTTTCTCGACGAGATCGGCGAGATCTCACCGGCCTTCCAGGTCAAGCTGCTGCGTGTGCTGCAGGAGGGCGAGATCCGGCCGCTCGGCAGCAACAAGCGACGCAAGGTCGACGTGCGCGTCGTCACCGCCACCAACCGCGACCTCGAGACCGAGGTACGTCACGGCCGGTTCCGCGAGGACCTGTACTACCGCCTCGCCACCTTCACCATCGACCTGCCGCCGTTGCGCGAACGCAAGGGTGATATCGCCGTACTGGCGCACACGCTGCTCGACGAACTGCAGGGGCAACTCGGCAAGCCGGTCGACGGCATCAGTCGCGAGACGCTGGCCTGTCTCGAGGCCTATCACTGGCCCGGCAACGTGCGCGAATTGCAGAATGAACTGAAGCGTATGCTGGTGCTGGCACGCGGTGGCGTGCTTGGCGCCGACCTGCTGTCTCCACGCATCCTCCACGGCGCGGACGAGACCCAGGCCGAGGACCTCGGCATCATCAGCCAGGCCGAGGGCAGCCTGAAAGAACGGATGGAGGCACTCGAGGCCCGCATCATCAAGGAAACGCTGATCCGGCACCGCTGGAACAAGACCCGGGCAGCCGAGGAACTGGGCCTGTCACGCGTCGGCCTGCGCGGCAAGCTGGAGCGCTACGGGCTCGAGAAGATCGACGGCATGGAGGAAATCAGCACGCAGGCCGGTCAGTCGTGACCATGACCCGCGACAATCTCATGGAGGACCACCTGCGCGGCCTGCTCGAGCGGGTCGGTGACCAGGTCGATGCGGTCAGCGACGAATCCGCCTGGATCGAGGTGATCCAGCGCATGGACAGCATCTATGCCGACATCGTCCGCTACCAGGTCGAACTCGAGGAAAAGAACGCCAACCTCGAAGAGGCGCACCAGTTCATCCAGAGCGTGATTTCGTCGATCAGCGACGTCCTGATCGTGGCCGACATCCACGGCAACATCCAGCAGGTCAACGGCGCGCTCGAGGGCCTGATCGGCCGGTCCGCTGCGGACATCACCGGGGCACCGCTGGCAACGCTGTTCATGCCGGACTACGTCGACATGGTGGAAGACTTTGCCGAGCACATTCGTACCGGCGTCATCAACGACTGCGAGGTCGAGCTGACCGGTCCCGGTGGTGAAGGCGCACCGATTGCCATCAACTGCACGCCGCGCTTCGATCACGACGGGCGCTTGTCGGGCCTGGTCATCACCGGCCGACCGCTGGGCGAACTGCGCCGCGCCTACCAGGACCTGCGCGAGACGCACGATCGCCTGCAGATGGCGCAGCAGCAGCTGGTCCAGTCAGAAAAGATGGCATCGCTCGGCCAACTGGTGGCAGGGGTCGCGCACGAACTGAACAACCCGATCAGTTTCGTCTTCGGCAACATGCACGCGCTCAAGCGTTACGAGCAACGCCTGGCAAGTTACCTGCAGGCGATTCACGACGGCGCTGACAGGGAAGCGCGCGAGGCCCTGCGCAGCGAACTCAAAATCGACCGCCTGCTGCAGGATATCGAGCCCCTGATCGAGGGATCCCTGGAAGGTGCGGAGCGCGTCGGCGAGATCGTCGAGGACCTGCGCCGCTTCTCCACCCCGAACCAGCAGCAGTGTCAGCCGTTCGACCTGGCCCGCGTTGTCAACACCGCGGCCGACTGGGTCACCAAGGCGCGTCGGGAGCGTCCCGACGTGTGTATCGACATGCCGGTCGAATTGACGATCAACGGTTACGAGGGCTACGTGCACCAGATCCTCGTCAACCTGATCCAGAATGCCGCCGATGCGCTCGAGGGACGCAACGACCCGCGCATCGACATCAACGTGGCTGTCGACAACCGGCGGGCCCGTATCCGGGTGCGTGACAACGGCCCGGGGATTGCGACGGACCAGGTCCTGCGGGTGTTCGACCCGTTCTTCACGACCAAGCCGGTCGGCAAGGGAACCGGGCTGGGCCTCTACATCAGCTACAACCTCGCCACCGAACAATGTGCCGGTCGCCTCGGTGCAGCGAACCTGCCGGGCGGCGGTGCCGAGTTCGTATTCGAGCTGCCGCTGGAGCACGGGGCGTGAGCGATCGCTTCAGTGTGCTGTGGCTGCAGTCGGGCGGCTGTGGCGGCTGCAGCATGTCGCTGCTGAATGCCGAGTCGCCCGACCTGTACCAAACCCTCGAACTGGCCGGTATCGACATGCTCTGGCATCCGTCGTTGAGCGAGGCATCCAACGGCGAGTTCATCGACCTGCTGCAGCGGGTCTGCGACGGCAGCCAGCCCCTCGATGCGCTGTGCCTGGAGGGGTCGGTCATGCGCGGCCCGAACAATACCGGCCGTTTCCACATGCTCGCCGGTACCGGGCGGCCGATGATGGACTGGCTGCGCGAACTCAGCGACAAGGCACGTTACACGCTGGCGATCGGCAGCTGCGCCGCGTTCGGCGGCATACCGATGGCAGGCGACAACCCGGGCGGGGCCTGCGGCCTGCAGTACGACGGCAAGCGGAGCGGCGGACTGCTCGATCGCGACTGGCAAAGCAGTGGTGGCATGCCGGTGATCAACGTCGCCGGCTGCCCTACCCACCCGGGCTGGGTCACCGACACGCTGATGGCGCTGGCCGTGGGCGAACTCGACGCCGCGGCCCTCGACAGCCTCAACCGCCCGCGCAGCTATACTGACCACCTGGTCCACCATGGCTGCACGCGCAACGAGTTTTACGAGTTCAAGGCCAGCGCCGAACTCGCCTCGGACCAGGGCTGCATGATGGAGCACATGGGCTGTCTCGGCACGCAGGCCCACGCCGACTGTAATCGCCGCCCGTGGAACGGCGAAGGCTCGTGTATCCGCGGTGGCTACGCCTGCATCAACTGCACGGCTCCCGGCTTCGAGGAACCCGGCCACACCTTCACCGAAACGCCGAAGATCGCCGGCATCCCGATCGGCCTGCCGACCGACATGCCGAAGGCCTGGTTCGTCGCCCTGGCGGCGCTGTCCAAGTCCGCCACGCCGAAACGGGTGCGGGCCAATGCGACCGAGGACCACACCGTGGTCACCCCGGCATCTCGCAAGACGGGGCTCAAGTGAGTCTCGGAGCCCGCCGGTGAGCCGGGTCGTCCTGGGGCCGTTCAACCGGGTCGAGGGGGATCTTGAGGTCACCCTCGACGTGGACGATGGCCGGGTGCGCTCGGCGCGGGTCAACTCGCCGCTGTACCGGGGCTTCGAGCAGATCCTGCGGGGCAAGCACCCTTTCGACGCGATGGTCTTCGTGCCGCGAATCTGTGGCATCTGCTCGGTCTCGCAGTCGGTGGCCAGCGCGCTGGCGCTGCGCGATGCCTTGCAGCTTGAGGTGCCCCCCAATGGAGATCGGGTAACGAACCTCCTGCTCGCCTGCGAGAACGTGGCGGATCACCTGACCCACTTCTACCTGTTCTTCATGCCGGATTTTGCCCGCGCTGCGTACGCCGGCGAGGCCTGGCACGCGGCGGTCAAGGCTCGCTTCGAGGCGGTCAGTGGCCGTGCCCGGGTCAGCATGTTGCCGGCGCGCGCCCGCTTCATGCACCTGATGGGCCTGCTTGGTGGTAAGTGGCCCCACACCCTGAGCCTGCAACCGGGTGGCTCCGCGCGGGCGGTCAGCGGGGCGGAGGTGATCCGGCTGTTTGCGATCCTGCGGGAGTTCCGCGGCTGGCTCGAGCGGGAGCTGTTCGGCGATGCGCTCGAGGCGGTGGCTGCCATCGACTCGGCAGCGAACCTGGCCCGCTGGGCAGCTGCGCGATCGCCCGCCAGCAGCGACTTCGCGTGCTTTCTTGAGGTCGCCGACGCGCTTGGCCTCGCCGCCCTGGGGCGGGGAACCGGCCGTTTCCTGAGTGTGGGCACCTATCGAATCGGCGATGCGCCGGCCTACGCCGGCGGCGTATGGGACGGTGCACTGCGCCCCTTCCGGCACGAGGACGTGGTGGAGGACATCACCAGCAGCTGGATGATGGCGCCGTCGGCGCCCGCCCACCCGTGGGCAGGCGATACCGAGCCGGACATGGACAAGGACGGTGCCTACAGCTGGTGCAAGGCGCCTCGCTGGCAGGGCCAGGTCGTCGAGTGCGGCGCGCTGGCGCGGCAGGTCGTGGACGGGCACCCCCTCGCCCGATCACTGGCCGCCGTCGACGGTGGCTCGGTCTCCAGCCGGGTGGTCGGGCGCCTGCTCGAGATCGCGCGCACCGTCATTGCGATGGAGACCTGGATCCGCGAGATCCGCCCCGGCGAGCCGTTCTGCCAGCGCGCCGATCTGCCCGAGGAGGCCCGCGGCGTCGGGCTGGTCGAGGCGGCCCGCGGCGCACTCGGGCACTGGCTGGTGATTCGCAAGGGGCGCATCGCCAACTACCAGATCATCGCGCCCACCACCTGGAATTTCTCCCCCCGCGACCAGGCCGGGACGCCTGGCGCCCTCGAACAGGCCCTGGTCGGTGCCGCCGTGCCGGCGGGGGAGGGCGGAGCCCTCCAGGTGCAGCACGTGGTCCGCTCCTTCGACCCCTGCATGGTGTGCACGGTGCACTGAGGCACCGACCTCCTGCCGCAGGCGGGCATGCTGTCGGCATGGCCGTTCCCATACAAATTGAGACATTTTCTGCGGCCGCCGCCGATGCGGACCCGTGCGCCATGAATGGCGGGCGGCGGCGTGGCGATTCGCCTTGTGGCAGGGCGGGTTCGAAACATTTGCTGCCAAAAAGGGATTTGTCACCTAAACGTCAACGTCATAGTCTCGGCGGCCTGTGCCAATCGATGACATTTGCATTGGCGCGGATTGCACACTACAAACCGAGGAGAGAAACATGAAGAAGCTTGTCATCGCCGCTTGCCTGGCGTTGGGCGCAACGGTTGCTGTCGCGGCGGAGCACGGCTCGGCCGCCGAGGCGCGTGCCATGCTGGAGAAGGCCGTTGCGGCAATCTCGACGGACAAGGCGACTGCGCTGGGGCAGATCGCCCGTGGCGAAGCCGGTTTCAAGGATCGTGACCTGTATCCGTTCTGCGGTGGTCCGGACGGCAACTTCACGGCGCATCCGTCCCTGACCGGCAAGAGCATGAAGGGATTGGTGGACAAGGCCGGAGAGCCGGTCGGGCAGAAACTCTACGCCGCGGCTGCCGAGGGCAGTATTTCGGAGGTGGGTTACATGTGGCCGCGTCCGGGCAGCCAGGATCCGGTCCAGAAAGTCAGTTTCGTGACCCGCGTTGGCGATCAGGTCTGCGCGGTCGGTTACTACAAGTAGCCTCTGCTCCCCGGAAGCCGAACCGGGGCTCTTGGATGCCGCGGAGCGCGAATCGCGCCCGCGGCATTTTTTTGCGTCGGACGTCCGCCGATCGCAATGGCCTTGCCGGGGCCGCGCTCAGAGCTTGCCGTGGGAGCCGTCGCACAGCGGAGCGCCGGCCGAGTGCTTGCAGCCGCAGAAATAGGCCGTGCCGGACTTCTCTGCCTGGTAAGGCGTGGGCGCGAAGGAGGAGCCGGCATGGGAGCCGTCGCAGAAGGGCTGCG
>JAGRGW010000033.1 GCA_020445315.1 Gammaproteobacteria bacterium | reverse complement strand
CCGAGGCGACGATCAAGGACTTTGGTGTCGTCTGTGTCGATTCGGGCTACGAACTGCATGTCGGCGGCAACGGCGGGATCAAGGTCCGCATCACCGATCTGCTTTGCAAGGTCGACACCGAGGAGGAGGTGCTCGAATACAGCGGCGCCTTCATCCAGCTTTACCGCGAGGAGGCGCACTACCTGGAGCGCACGGCACCTTGGGTCGAACGCGTTGGCCTGAACCATGTCAAGCAACAGGTCCTGGAAGACGCGGACAACCGCAAGGCGCTTTACGAGCGCTTCCTGCACAGCCAGAAGTTTGCCCAGATCGACCCGTGGAAGGCGCGTGCCGATGGCGAGCAGATGCACGAGTTCACGCCGCTGAAAATTGCCTGAATCGAGGAAAGCCAACATGAGCAACTGGATTGATATCGTCGCGTTGGAAGAGATTCCCCGCCTGGGTTCGCGCGTGATCCGTACCGACACCATGGACGTGGCCGTCTTTCGTACCCGCGACGACCAGGTCTTTGCGCTGCGCGATGCCTGCCCGCACAAGGGCGGACCCTTGTCACAGGGCATCGTCCACGGCACGTCGGTCACCTGCCCGCTGCACAACTGGAAGATCGATCTGGCGTCGGGGCAGGCGCTGGGTCCGGACGAGGGCTGTGCCAATGTCTTCGCCACCAAGGTCGAGAACGGTCGCGTCCTGCTGGCGATGAAAGCAGACGAGGCCGCGGCGTGACGGCGCTCGCGGTGGTTCAGACCGGCGACCTGGCCGCCGGCTTGACTGTCGATCGCCGCTTCGTTGCCACCGATCACCTCGGCTACCTGCTCGACCCGGCAGACTGGGACGAACAGGTGGCGCTGGCCCTGGCGGCGCGCGAGGGCATCGCATTGACGGACGATCATTGGTGCATGATCCATTTCGTGCGCGACTGGTACCACGACCGTCAGTCGGTGCCGGAGGCACGGTGGCTGCTGAAGGCGATGAAACGGCAGCTGGGTGAGGAAAAGGGCACGCGGCGCTACCTGCATCGCCTGTTCCCGCACGGCTATGGCCCGGAGCTGTGCAAGATCGCCGGCATGCGAATGCCGCGCAAGGTCATGCTCGACGTCTGATCCCCTGCTGAACCGTACGACACGACGGAGGACTGGTCCGCATGCTTTTTGGACGCAATAACAAGAACCCGATCAAGATCGCCGACAAGGGTGTCGTCGAGTGGAAATACGCCACCTGTGGCTATTGCTCCACCGGCTGCTCGATCGAGGTTGGCCTGGACAGGAAGGGCCAGGCGGTGGCCTCGCGCGGTGTCGCCGATGCCGATGTCAACCGGGGCAAGCTCTGCATCAAGGGGATCTTCGAGCACGAGCTGTTCAAGTCGGCCGGGCGCGGGACCCAGCCGTTGATGCGCAAGCAGCGCTGGGATACGTTCGAGCCGGTGTCCTGGGACGTCGCGCTCGACCATACCGCCGCGGAGATCAAGCGCATCCAGGCGGCCTACGGTCGCGACGCGTTTTCAATCGTGTCGACCGGCCAGATCATGACCGAGGAGTTCTACACGCTCGGCAAGCTGGCGCGGGGCGTGATCGGTACCAACCAGTACGACGGTAACACGACGCTGTGCATGGCCTCGGCGGTCAGCGGCTACAAGCGTTCGTTCGGCTCGGACGGTCCGCCCGGCTGTTACGACGATTTCGAGCACACCGACTGCCTGCTGGCCTTCGGCTCGAACCTGCCGGAGCAGCACCCGGTCATCTTCTGGCGCCTGCGCGACACGCTGGAGAAACGGAAGTTTCCGATCATCGTCGTCGACCCGCGGGTGACGATGTTCGCGCAGATGGCGGATATCCACCTGCCCATTCAGCCGGGCACCGATGTCGTGCTGCTCAACGCCCTGGCCCACGTCATCATCGCCGAGGGCCTCGCCGACCAGGACTACATCGACCGGCATACCGAGGGCCAGGAGGCGTTCAGGGAGCTGGTGGCGCAGTACGACCCGCAGACCGCGTCGCGGATCTGCGGTATCGACGAGGATACGATTCGTAACGTCGCCCGCACTTATGCCAGGGCCGGCGCGGCGATGACGATCTGGACCATGGGCATCAACCAGTCGACCCATGGTTCCGACGGGGTCGTCGGTATCAACAATCTCAACCTGATCACCGGCAATGTCGGCAAGCCGGGCGGCACCAGCCTGTCGATCACCGGCCAGTGCAATGCCATGGGTACGCGCGAGTGGTCGTCATGCTCCGGTCTGCCGGGCTACCGCGCGCTGGAAAACGAACAGGACCGGGCCGACATCGCCAGGTTCTGGGGGGTTGATCCGGACTTCTTCCCGGAGAAGCGCGGGCTGTTCATGACCGACATCCTGCCGGCGATCGAGACCGGGCAGATCAAGGGCCTGTGGCTGATCGCGACCAACCCGATGACCTCGATGCCAAACACCCCGCGCATCCGCAAGACGCTGGAGAAACTCGAGTTCCTCGTCGTGCAGGATGCCTACCGTGACGTCGAGACCAACGAGTACGCCCATGTCTACCTGCCGGCCGCGCTGTGGGCGGAGAAGGAAGGTTGCATGACCAACACCGAGCGGCGGGTCAACCTGATCCGCAACGTGTCGCAGCCGCCGGGCGAGGCCAGGGCCGACCTGTGGATCTTCAACCAGCTGGCACGGCGGTTCGAGCAGGCCGAGGCGATGGAGTTCCCGGACGAGGCGGAACAGGTGTTCGACGAGATCCGCGAGCTCTCGCGTGGCCGCATGCTCGATTACTCCGGCATGAGCTACGACAAGATCGAGCAGAACCGTGGCCTGCAGTGGCCGTGTTCCGACAGCCCGAGCGAGTGGGCCGGGGACGATTCGAGCGAAGGAACGCAACGCTTGTACACCGATGGCCGGTTCGCGTTTCCGACCGGAAAGGCAAAGCTGATCCCGCTGCCGTTCGTCGACAACAACGAAAAGCCCGACGAGGACTACCCGTTCTGGTTCAACTCCGGGCGCGTGGTGGAGCATTTCCATACCCGCACCCGGACCGGCAAGGTCGGCAACCAGAACAAGTTCAGTCCGACGCCTTACATGGAAATGAACCCGGATGCTGCCGTCCGCCTGGGTATCCGGCACGGCGAGTACGCGCGCGTCGTGTCGCGCCGCGGCGATGCCGTCGTCATGGTGCAGACGACACAGCGCGTGCCGCCGGACATGGTGTTCGTGCCGTTTCATTTCCACGACTGCGTCAATCGCATCACGCTTGGTCTGCTCGACCCACACTCGCGCCAGCCGGCGTTCAAGCAGTGTGCGGCGCGTATCGAGCCGATTGCGGACCAGCAAGCCGCGGCCGTGCGCAACAAGGCGGCACGCGCCTACTGAGACCCCGAAGCATGTTCCAGCCCCGACCGAAAGAGCAGAAGTACGCCTGGGTACCGCATGTCGCGCACCCGGAAAAGAACCGCTATGGCACGTCGATCGAGACCGTCCCGGAAGGGCACGCGCTGCGCGGCCAGTCACTCAACATCAACGGCGATGCCGCGGTGTTCGACAACCCGAACCGCTACAAGCAGCACGGCTTCTATTTCAACGCCGATCGCTGTATCTCCTGCCATGCCTGCGAGGCGGCCTGTTCGGAAAAGAACGACCTGCCGCCGCACCTGGCGTTCCGGTCGGTGGGCTATCTCGAGGGCGGCACCTACCCGGCCTACACCCGGATCAACATCTCGATGGCCTGCAACCATTGCGATGACCCGGTCTGCCTGAAGGGGTGCCCGACACGGGCCTACACCAAGTTCGCCGAGTACGGCGCCGTGCTGCAGGATCCGGATATCTGCTTCGGCTGCGGATACTGCACCTGGGTCTGCCCGTACAACGCACCGCAGCTGGATACGAAGGCGGGCCATGTCTCGAAATGCAACATGTGTGTCGATCGGCTCGAGGTCGGACTGAAACCGGCCTGCGCATCGGCCTGCCTGGCGGGTGCGCTCGATTTCGGCATCGTCGAGACGACACCCGAGGACCGCCACCAGCTGGAGGCGCGTATACCGGGTTTCCCGACGCCGGATATCTCGCACCCGAATATCCGGTTCCAGCAGGTCAACAGCCTGCCGCGCGAACTGCGCCGCACCGATTCGATGCCACTGCGTTACGAGCGCGATGAGCAGGGCGAGGGCGGCGAATACGTGGCCAAGGTCGCGGACGACGGCAGGCCGATGCGCTGGAACCTGAAGGGCCTGTCGACGCGGGAGAACCCGCTGGTGATCTTCACGCTGGTCACCCAGGCTGTCGTCGGCGCGTTCATCACGCTGTTCGTTGGTCCCCAGTTCGGTGTCGCGGTGCCCACGCCGGCCACGCACCCGGTTGCGTGGCCGCTGATGCTGTTCGCGTTGCTCGGCATCCAGACATTGGCACTGGTGCTGTCGACGATGCACCTGGGCCGCCCGCACCGCTTCTATCGTGCATTCAACAACCTGAAGTTCTCACCCGTCAGCCGCGAGGTGGCCGGCGTCGCGGTGTTCTACAACCTGCTCGGCGTCTACGCCGTCAGTGCCGGCCTGCCGCAATTGACGGGTTGGCTGCCGGCTGCGTTCGTCGATGGACTTGTCGTACTCAGTGGTTGGGCCGCGACCGTGGCCGGTCTGGTGGCCCTGTACTTCATGCACCGCATCTACCGGATACCGGCGCGACCCTATTGGAATCACTGGCAGGTGTTGACCAGCTTCTACGGCAGCATGCTGACACTGGGCTGCCTGCTCGTCGCCGTGTTCACGGCCGTCGTGGCCTGGCAGACCGGGCAGCCCTACGCGGCCACGGTCAGCGCGTTGTCGGTGCCGGTGGCGATCGGCTTGGTGATCGATATGGTCGGCCTGTGGCGGCATGCCCACGACCTCGGCCGGGGCCCGGGCGAGGCACAGGCCGGACACTTCCTGCAGCTGACCGACTTCGGCAAGACTTACCGGGCGCGCAACGTTATGCTGGCAGCGGCGTTGGCCGCCGTCGTTGCGATTGGGTACCTGGGTCCCGAGGGTGGCGCCGGTGTCCTGGCGTGGTCGGTGCTGGCTCTGGTCGTGACGATTGCGGCGCTGGCCGGTCGCGCGATCTTCTACGCCGTGGTCGTGCCGACGACGATGCCCGGCGCGTTTTTCTGGAAGAATGCCGGGTTCCAGCAGCATGCGCGTGAAACCGGGCTGGCCGAGATGCCCCAGGTCGGGGTTCTGGCCGATTCGCATTGATGGAGAAGTGGGATGGACAACGCGGTATCGGCCATTCCCGAGGGTGACCCGGACAGCAACACGAAGACCACCTGTCCTTACTGTGGCGTCGGCTGCGGTGTCACGGTGACGCCGAGCGCCGACGGCGGATGGACGGTGCGCGGCGACCGCAGTCACCCGGCCAACTACGGCAGGCTGTGTTCGAAGGGGGCGGCGCTGGCGGAGACGCTGGGCCTCGAGGACCGCCTGCTGTACCCGGAAGTCGATGGCAAGACCTGCGACTGGGAGACGGCGCTCGATGCGGTGAGTGCGCGCCTGCGCCGGGTTATCGACGAACACGGGCCCGATGCGGTGGCCTTCTACGTCTCCGGCCAGTTGTTGACCGAAGACTATTACGTGGCCAACAAGCTGATGAAGGGCTGCATCGGTTCGGCCAATATCGACACCAACTCCCGCCTGTGCATGTCGTCCGCCGTCGCCGCCTACAAGCGCGCCTTCGGCAGTGACAGCGTGCCCAACTGTTACGAGGATCTCGAACAGGCCGATCTCGTCGTGCTGGTCGGCTCGAACCTGGCCTGGTGTCACCCGGTGCTGTACCAGCGCCTGCTCAAGGCCTGCCGGCAGCGCCCCGGGATGCGCTATCTCGTTGTCGATCCACGGCGTACGCCGACCTGCGACGGTGCCAGCCAGCACCTGGCGCTGCGCAGCGGCACCGACGGCGTGCTGTTCAGTGGCCTGCTGCGCTGGTTGCACGAGCATGGCCATGCCGACGAACGCTTCGTGGCCGACCACACCCAGGGCCTGGACGAGACGCTGCGCCTGGCGGGCTGGTATGCGCCTTCGGTGGCGAGCGTGGCGGAGCAGTGCGGCCTCGACGCCGACGAGGTGGCGCGGTTCTATGCCGGGTTCGCCAACACCGAGCGTGTGGTCACGCTGTTCTCGCAGGGCATCAACCAGTCCAGCAGCGGCACCGACAAGGGTAATGCCATCATCAACTGCCACCTTTTGACCGGGCGGGTCGGGCGTGTCGGCTGTGGACCGTTCTCCATCACCGGCCAGCCGAACGCCATGGGCGGGCGCGAGG
>JAGRGW010000252.1 GCA_020445315.1 Gammaproteobacteria bacterium | reverse complement strand
CCGATCAACATGAAGCTGTCACCGTTCTTCAGCTCGATCGGCAACCTGATCAAGAAACTGGAGGCATCCGGCCTGGGCGGCGTGTCGCTGTTCAACCGCTTCTACCAGCCCGATATCGACATAGACGGCATGCGCCTGCAGCACTCGCTGACACCGACCACGTCGGCCGATGCCCTGCTGGCGATGCGCTGGATCGCGATCCTGCACGGGCGCGTCGACTGCTCGCTGAGTGCGACCGGGGGCGTGCACACCGGTGACGATGTCATCAAGCTGCTGCTCGCCGGGGCCGACGTCGTGCATGTCTGCCACAGCGTCCTGCACAACGGGCCGGAACACATCACGACGCTGCTCGGCGCTTTAGAGAGTTGGATGGAAGCGCACGAGTTCAGCGACATCGGTGATTTTCGCGGCCGCATGGACCAGTCCAGCGTGCTCGACCCATCAGATTACGAGCGCCTCAACTACATCCGCGTGATCCAGGCGGCGGCCGAGAAAGGCAGCGTCTGGCGCTGATGCCCCCCACCGGTTCCGGGCGGCTGTTACGTCAGCGGGCTCTTGCGAATACCGACCGCGTGGGCGACGCGGTCGGCACCGACCACCAGCACCCACAACAGCTGCACCAGCAGCAGGATCGCCAACAACAGCATGCCGACCACCACCGGCGACAGGCCCATGGCCGCGAGCCAGTGCACATCGAACACGTGGACGATCGCGATGGTCGACAACACGAACAGTACGCTGATTTCCAGCCACAGGGTGTTGATGGCGTATCCGGTAAACATCTTCGGACGGTTCATGGCGTTCGCTCGCTCCTGTGCGGTTCCTGGTGGTCAATCTAGTCCGGACGCGACCGCCGGCCAGCGAACGGGTTCTCAGTTTTCCGGTGACGCGTCGCGCCGGTTCGCCAAGCTGTGCGGCACGACGCAGGTGTAGGGGAACCGGGTTCCGACTCGGCGTGACCGGCATCGCACTGCCATCACGATGCCCCGAACAGCGTTTCCGGCCGGTGGCTGCGATGGCGGCCGGGGCGACCGCGCCGTTAAGATGACGGCTTTCGCAACCGCCCGCAGCAGGTCCCGCATGTCCCGCCTGGCATTTCCGCACTGGCTCGCCATCGTGTTCGTCATCTTCTTTGCCGCGCTGGCGGTCGAGCCGGTGTCGCGCACCGTCTGGATTGCCGAGGTCATCCCGGTCGTCATCGTCTTCGGCCTGCTGGCAGGCACGTACTCCCGCTTTCGCTTCAGCAATACCGCGTATGCACTGATGGCCTTCTGGATGTTCTGGCACACGATCGGCGGCCACTACACGTTTGCCAACGTGCCATTCGACTGGTTCAGCGACCTGGTCGGGTCCGAGCGCAACCACTTCGACCGGATCGGCCATTTGTCGGTCGGTTTCTATGCCTTCGCCGCCGCCGAGTGGCTGCTGCGCAAGGGCCACTGCCGCTACTGGCTGGCGAACCTGTTCGCGCTGCTGCTGATCATGGGCATCGCCGCCGCCTACGAGATCATCGAGTGGTGGTACGCGGTGCTCGAAGGCGGCGACGCCGGGATCGAGTTCCTCGGTTCCCAGGGAGACATCTGGGACGCCCAGAAAGACATGCTGGCCGACACCC
>JAGRGW010000032.1 GCA_020445315.1 Gammaproteobacteria bacterium | reverse complement strand
CCAGCCGACCAGGCTGCGCGCCCAGTAGCGTTGCCGGGTGCCGTGTTTGCGCACGAAGTCGGCGAACTGCACCGGGGCCGGCCGTTTCCAGTCGCCGTTGCGGTCACGGTACTCCGGAATCCCCGCGGCCACGCTGATGCCGGCGCCGGTCAGGACCAGCAGGCGCGGGTGGTCGTCGATGAAGTCCAGCAGTCGGAAGCGGTCGGTGTCGTGCACGGAATGGGCGGCTCGGGCAATTCGTTGAGGATGTTAAGCGAAGAGGCGGCGACGGCGTTGTCGTTCGACCTGGACAATGCCATGCAGCCCGACGGTGCAGTGTAGAATCGCGACCTGGTTTGCAACAACACGGGTAACGATGGACCACGAACCGCAGTACAACGACGAGGGTATCGAGCGGCTGGCGTTGCGCCAGTTCACCGAGAAGGCCTACCTCGACTACTCCATGTACGTCATTCTCGACCGCGCGCTGCCGTACATCGGTGACGGCCTGAAGCCGGTGCAGCGACGGATCGTCTACGCGATGTCGGAGCTGGGCCTGTCGGCCGCCTCCAAGCACAAGAAATCGGCGCGCACCGTCGGCGACGTGCTGGGCAAGTTCCACCCGCACGGAGACAGCGCCTGCTACGAGGCCATGGTGCTGATGGCGCAGGACTTCTCCTACCGCTACCCGCTGGTAGACGGGCAGGGTAACTGGGGCTCGGCGGACGATCCGAAGTCGTTCGCGGCGATGCGTTACACCGAGGCGCGGCTGACACCGTACGCGCAGGTTCTGCTGTCCGAACTCGGCCAGGGCACGGTCGACTGGGTGCCGAACTTCGACGGCACGCTGAAAGAGCCGTCCATGCTGCCGGCGCGCCTGCCCAACGTGCTGCTGAACGGCGCCACCGGGATCGCGGTCGGCATGGCGACGGATATCCCGCCACACAACCTGCGCGAGGTCGCCGCCGCGTGTATCCGCCTGATCGAGCAGCCCAAGGCCAGCCTGGCCGAGGTCTGCGAACACGTGCGGGGTCCTGACTTCCCGACCGATGCCGAGATCATCACGCCGGCCACGGAACTCCGCACGATCTACGAAAAGGGCGGTGGCTCGGTGCGCATGCGCGCACGCTGGCACAAGGACCAGGGTGCCGTTGTCATCACGGCACTGCCGTACCAGGTCTCGGGCAACCGCGTGCTCGAGCAGATCGCGGCGCAGATGCAGGCCAGGAAACTGCCGTGGATCGAGGACCTGCGCGACGAATCCGACCACGAGAGCCCGACCCGGCTGGTCATCGTGCCGCGCTCGAACCGGGTCGATATCGAACGCCTGATGCTGCACCTGTTCGCGACGACCGATCTCGAACGCAGCTATCGGGTCAACCTGAACCTGATCGGACTGGACGGCCGGCCACGGGTCATGGACCTGCGCGAGATCCTCAACGAGTGGCTGCAGTTCCGCTTCGAGACCGTGCGTCGGCGCCTGCAGTACCGCCTCGACAAGGTGCTCGAACGCCTGCACCTGCTCGAAGGCCTGATGGTCGCGTTCCTGAACCTCGATGAGGTCATCCGCATCATCCGCACCGAGGACGAGCCCAAGCCGGTGCTGATGCAGCGCTTCGATTTGAGCGAGCTTCAGGCGGACTACATTCTCGATACCAAGCTGCGCCACCTGGCCCGGCTCGAGGAGATGAAGATCCGCGAGGAGCAGCAGGCGCTGGCCAGTGAACGCGACGACCTGCAGAAGACCCTCGGTTCGCAACAGCGCCTGAAAACGCTGGTGCGCAAGGAGATCCAGGCCGACGCCGAGAAGTACGGCGACGAGCGGCGCTCGCCGATCGTTGAGCGCGACGCTGCCGAGGCGATGGACGAGACCGAGCTGGCGCCGAGTGAGCCGGTCACCGTGGTCCTGTCGGAGAAGGGCTGGGTGCGCGCCGCCAAGGGGCACGAGATCAATCCGGCCGAGCTCAGTTTCAAGTCCGGCGACGGCTTCTGCCAGGCCGTGCGCCTGCGCAGCAACCAGCAGGCGGTGTTTCTCGATTCGGCCGGGCGCAGTTACTCGCTGCAGGCACATACGCTGCCGTCGGCCAGGGGACAGGGCGAGCCGTTGACCGGGCGTTTCAATCCACCGGCCGGCGAGCACTTCGTCGCCGCGCTCGGCGGTGATCCGGAACAGTGGTGGTTACTGGCATCCGACGCGGGTTACGGGTTCCGCGTGCAGGCCAAAGACCTGCTCGCGAACAAGAAGGCGGGCAAGGCGGTGTTGACGTTGCCGAAGGGCGCACGCGTACTCAAACCGACACCGGTCGGTGACGCAGACACCGACCGTGTCGTTGTCGTCACCAACGAGGGCCGCATGCTGGTGATCCCGGCCAATGACCTGCCGGCCCTGACCCGCGGCAAGGGCAACAAGATCATCGGCATACCGACCAAGCACGTTGCTGAACGCAGCGAGTACGTCGTCGACATCCTGGTCGTGCCCGATGGCGGCAGGGTGCGGTTGAACTCCGGCAAGCGCCACCTGAACCTGCGTGCCGCCGACCTCAACGCTTACGAGGGTGAACGCGGCCGCCGTGGCAACAAGCTGCCGCGAGGATTCCAAAAGGTCGACGGCATCGAAGCCGACGACGGTTGACAGACACGGTTGTGCTGCACTGTTTCGATCACAACGTATTTCCAAGCCGAGAAGAGAGTCGAATAATGCAAGAAAAAACAGTTGCCCGCGTGGCCCTGCTGGGTACCGCAATGATCGCGCTGGCGGGGTGTTCCGGCCCCACGGAAGACGTCCGGGTGACCTTCTGCAAGGGATTGACCGAGTCGCTCACGGGGGCGAGGTCGATCGAGTGGACGGGCGGCGAGAATACCTTCAAGCGCCCGGAATACGCCGTGACCGGGCTGGCGTTTGCCGTCGAGGACGGCAACGGCGGCAAGCGTACCGGGCGGTCGGCCTGCTATTACGCGTACGAGGCACTGGACGACACGGCACAGACGCTGGCCGATCCGCTGTCGGCGCACGCCACGCTGCCGTTCGCGATGTCGCTCGACGGGCGCATGCTGCCGGATGCCGAGCTGGTTGCCGCGCGTATTGCCGAACAGAAGCGCCATGGCATGGCCATCGTCAATGCCCTCGGCAAAGAGGCCAGTGACCTGGCGGAGCAGGTCCGCGCCGGCATCGGCCAGTAGAGTAGCGCCCGGGTCCCAGGGTGTCTTGGGGCACCGTGGGACCGGTCAGCGGTTCGTGTTCACACCCGTGTTGTCACCTCGACCAGTGGCCGCAGGGGTGCCGCCAGCAGGCGGGCGTTGAGTCGCAGCAGCGTGGTCAGTGTCTTCATCTGTAATACCAGCAGCGGCAGCAACAGCGCGAAATAGGTTGGCGAAAACTGTGCAATCAGCCCGTTTCGGACCAACCCGAGGTGGACGAAGAACATGCCGAACACGAACAGCGCAACCCCGGGGCAGATCAGCGCGTAGCTGCCGGGATGGCGCTGGTCGCCACGCAGGTAGGTGGCGAAATAGTCGATACGTCGCATCACCGCGTAGCCGAGGATGCCGAAGACCAGCTGTAGTGACAGGATCGTCGACGTCAGCGTGAACAGGCCGGGCGTCGAGACCTGCTCGCCGAAACCGTGCCACAGGCCGAAGCGCAGCCGGATCAGGGCGATGCCGAGCAGGGTCAGTATCGGGATCGCTATCCACAGGCTCGGTGCGGCAGCCGGCGCGATACCCTGCGTCAGCATCGACTTGAACCCCATGACCAGCTTCAGCAGGCCCATGCTGACCGCAATCGCGGTGAAGAACATCGAGCCGAACATGCCAATGGCGTTGATCCCGGCGTGATGACTCATCGCCCCGGGGGCTGCCAGGCCGACGGCGATCATCGCGAACGCAAACACGGCAACCATCTGGCCGAGGTTGTTGTTGTCGTCGAAATCGAAGCCGCCGTTGCCGATGACGCGTGCGAAGTAGCGCGTGTAGATCCGAAGGGCGAGTGCGCCGACGGCCAGGAAGCCGAGGATCGCGAAGGGGAACAGGTACTCGACGATCCGCCACAGGCCCGGTATGAACACGGCGGCATTGACGAACAGCACGTTGATGCTCATCGCCAGCGTCAGCGGCAGCGTCATCAGCGTCGCCTCGCCGTTGCTGTTGCGCAGACGGGTATAGGCTTCGGTGACGACGAAGTGACGCAACTCGAACAGGTTCCACGTCAGCAGGCGCACGTGCAGTGCGGTGAAGAACAACATGCCGGCCATTGCGAGACCGATCAGCGCGCCGGCCACCGGATGACCGTCGGTCAGGATCGGCCAAAGGTCGTCGAAGGTCACCATCGGGCTGTCCGGGTGGGGGACGAGGAACATCAGGAAGATGAAAAAGGTTACGGCGACCCCGCCGGCACCGAGCGCGGCGAGGAAGTACAGGGGGGTATACGACTCCAGGAGTTGCTTTTTAATCATCTCTAACTACCTATGATTAAATAAATATAAGCAAAACCTAATGAAAGGGTGGGCGGTGAGGCATTGATTATTCGCAATCGGGCCGGGGCCGGCGAAGAAAATTCCGTCGCCGGAATGCCTGGCAAATGGTCGGTTGCGGCCCTAACCGGGGGCGGGCTATTGCCAGCGAAAGGCCTTGGCCGAGAGGCCGAGCAGGGTCACGCCGATTGCCGACAACAGCAGGATCTCGGGGGCCACGTCGGCGACCCCGGCGCCGTCCAGCATGATCCGTCGGGCGGCATCGACCATGTGGGTCAACGGCAGCACCTCGGCGATGCGTTGCGCCCAGGCATTGGTGCCTTCCAGCGAGAACCAGACGCCGGACAGGATCATCATCGGCCACGAGATCAGGCTCAGCAGGCCGTCGGCGAGTTCCTCGCTGTGAACGCGTGCCGACACCGCAAGCCCCATGCTGATCAGGGCGACGGCGCCGCTGAGAAAGACCAGTGCCAGTGCCAGGTAGGAGCCGTGCATCGGGAAGTCGAGCAGCAGGTTGGTGCCGAAGAACACCAGCAGCGTAACGCTGCTGACGACCAGCAGGCGCGATACGACCTGGGCGATGAGAAACTCGGCGGCGGTCAGCGGCGTGGCGCGCAGGCGGCGCAGTACGCCGTTCTTGCGGTAGCGTACGATGACCCAGCCAACGCCCCACAGGCTGCTGAAGGTGACGTTCATGGCCAACACGCCGGGTAGCACCCAGTCGACGTAACGGACCGCACGGCCGCTGACCGCCTCGCGCGGCAGCGTCGACCCGTTCGCGCTGGCGGTGCTCTGCAGCAGCAGACGCTCGACGATGTAGCCGTTAGGTGACGCCTCGTTGACCCAGTAGCGTCCGCTGCCGCGCAAATCGAGCAGCAGGTCGATGCGGTGGTGGCGGACCTTGTCGATGGCTGCAGCCTCGTCGTCCTGCGCGATGAACTGGACGTGGCGCGTGGTCAGGAACGGCGATGCTTCGGCGGAGACCTCGCCGAGCACGCCAACCCTGTAAAGCGTGGACTCCGGGCTGTTGAAGATGAAGGCCAGCCCGAGCACCATCGCCATCGGCATCAGTATGTTCCAGCCCAGCCCTGCGCGGTCGCGGTAAAACTCGCGGTTGCGGGCGCTGACGACGGCGGTGATGCGCGAGAGCCTCATGATTCGCGCAGGCCGTGGCCGGTCAGTTTCAGGAACAGGTCGTCCAGCGTGGGCGTGCTGATGTGCAAGTCGTCGAGCGGTACCTGCATCCGGTTGAGCTCGGCCAGCGTCGCGTCGATGTCGTCGGTCGCCGCCACGACGTGCTGGTGCTCGGTCTCGAATCCTGCCGGTAGTCGCGCGGGGTCGGGAATCACGTGCCGCGGCAGGCGCACCAGGGCGCGCGGAAAGTGTTCGTTGAGCAGCCGGTCGGGCCTGCCCCGGGCGATGACGCGGCCGTGATCGACCACGGCGATTTCGTCACATAGCACGCTGGCCTCCTCCATGTAGTGCGTGGTCATCAGGACGGTCTTGCCTTCCTGTTTGATCGTTTCCACCAGGCGCCAGAAGTTGCGCCGCGACTGTGGATCGAGGCCGGTGGTCGGCTCGTCGAGGAACACGACGTCGGGATCGTTGACCAGCGCGATCGCCAGCAGCAGGCGCTGGCGCTGACCGCCGGACAGCTTGCGGGTATCGCGCTCCAGCAGGTCGCCGAGCCGGCACATGTCGATCAGTTCCTGCAGCGGGCGCAGGCGTGGGTAGAAGCTGGCAAACAGCGCCAGGGCCTCGCCGACGGTCTGGAAGTCCTGCAGCGCCGTATGCTGGAACTGGATTCCGATCACTTCGCGGAAGCGGGCGTCGCGCGGCGCGCCACGGTACAGGATGCGACCGCTGTCCGGCTCGGTGATACCCTCGAGAATCTCCAGCGTCGTTGTCTTGCCGGCGCCGTTGGGTCCGAGCAGGCCGAAGCAGACACCCTCGCCGAGTTCGAAGCTGATGCCGTCGACGGCGCGGACGCCGGGATACTGCTTGACCAGGTTTTCGACTTCGAGGACTGGCACGACGGGTCTACGGCTCCGGCAGTGTTGTCGACCGTAGAGGGCCGGTTGGAAAAGAGGCGCAGCATAACCCGCCCGATCGGGTCGTTGTGTGAAAACACGAATACATCGCGGCCATTGCCGTCGTCAGCGTCCGATTGGCAACAGCATGCTCACCGCAACACCGTGAACGTCACCCTCGACCCCGTTTTCCGCCATCGCCGTGCCGCCGTGGAACTCGCAGATCAGCCTGACCAGGTAGAGCCCGAGCCCGAGGTGCGGCTCGCGATGGCGACCGCTGCGCTGCGACAGCATGGACTGGAACACATCGACGCCTTCCGGGAGTGGTGGACCGCCGTTGAAGACACGGATGCGGACATCGCGACCGGTTCGCGTACAGGTGATCGTGACGCGGCTGCCAACGGTATGGAAATCGACCGCGTTGTCGACCAGCTTGTCCAGCGCTTGCGACAGCAGGTCGGGCACGGCGGCGACCGGGACCGGGCCGTCGACACCGACCGCGTCGATCTGGCAGTCCGGGTGCAGGTCGTTGAAGCCCCCGGTCTGCAGACGGACCAGCGAGGCGAGGTCGAACTCGACCGTCTCGGCCTCGCGCATCGCCTGTTCGAGCCCGGTGGCCTCGCGCAGGCGGTTTAGGATTTTTTCCAGCCGCTCGGTGCCGTCGCGGGCGCGTGCGAGGTAGACATCGCGCTGGTCGATCCCGCTCTGTTCCGCATTGTCGAGTGAATGCCTGACCACGGCCAGCGGGGTGCGCAGTTCGTGGGCCATGCGCGCTGCCATCGCCTCGAGGTAATGGTTGTAGTCGTGCAGGCGATCGAGCACGCTGGCGAAACTGCGTCCGAGGTCGCCGATCTCATCCCTCGCCATGTCCGGCAGCAGCTTTCCCATGATCCGGCCATCGTGGCTGACGGCCTCTTCGACCCGGTCGCGCAGGCGCGTGATGCGCGACGCGAGCAGGCTGGCGAAAACCAGCAGGCCGAGGCTGGTAACGGCGAACAGCAGCAGGGTTACGCCGAACAGTCGCTGCAGGGCGAGGTTCTGGATCGACAGGATCGCGTTTGTCGTCTGCTCGACCAGTACGGCGCCCTTGATGCCGTCGGCGCTGCGGATCGGGACCGCGGCGCTGACGACCACGGCATCGCTGAAGGTCGGCTGGCGGCGCAGGCTGGCCGGGCGCCCGCTCAGCGCGTCGATCACCGGCCTGACGAACAGGTGCGTCTGGTCGCTCGGGATGTCGGCATAGACATCGGCGTCGCGTGGCAGGATCGCGAGGATCAGGTCGTGCACGAACCAGGGCATGCGCGACTGGTCGGCGCCCAGCGGCGGGTTCTCGTCGAGACGTCCACTGCGCCCGACGACCAGGCCCTGGTGATCGGTGACCCAGACCCGCGTGGCCGGTGGGGTGACCGATGCGAGTAGGGGTTCCAGCGCGGCACTCGGGCTGACGATGCGTCCGAGCGCGTCTGCGGGGAACAGGCGCCCGCTGGCCAGAACCTGGTCGCTGGCGCTGTCGAGCAGGCGCAGCGACAGGCGGTCCTGCAGCAGTTCGCGTGGCATGCGCAGTTCCAGCGTGTAGCCGTCCTGGGTGTTCTGCCATTCACCACGGACGGTCGCCTCGTAATTCCCGTCTGCTGTAGCACCCTGGCCGCCCATGTCCCTGGCGACGACCCAGCCCGGTGCCTGGGGCTGTATCCGCAGCCGGCGCAGTCGATCGCTGCCGTCGATGAATGCCAGGTCGACGGCATCGCCGTCCTCGCCGAACGCGACAGCGGGGTCGGTCACGCCAAGCAGCAGGTAGAGGTAACGCTCGTGCTGGCCCAGGAAGACGCGGGCCGCGAGCCTGCCGTCGACCGACTGCAGGGTCGTGAAGTTGTGGTCGAAATGCACCCAGTCGTCGCGGTACCCGTCGAGCTGCGGTTGCTTGCCGAGCCGATGCAGGTAGAGGTTGCGGAATGTCAGCACGGAGCCGGCGCGGGCGGAACCGTGAAACACGCCGTCGATGCCGTGCATGATGTTGGCGACCGAACTGGCCGTGGTTTGCAGGGCCTGGTCCTGGGCATCGCGCAGAAAGGACTCCGTTTCCTGGATGAAGCGGTAGCCGGCCCAGGGAATACCGAGCAGGGTCAGCGAGACCAGCAGCAACTTGAAACGGACGCGGTGCCAGAAGCGCGGGCGCATGGCTCAGTCGCCGGTCTGCCGCCAGCGGTAGCCGGCACCGTAGACGGCTTCGATCGCGTCGAACGCCGGGTCGATCTGTGCAAACTTGCGTCGCATGCGCTTGATGTGAGACGTGATCGTCGCCAGGTCGACGAAGGTGTTGGCGGCTTCCATCAGCTGCTCGCGGCTCTTGACGTGTCCCGGGTGTGCGACCAGGGCGTGCAGGATCCAAAGTTCGGTCACCGTGAGGTCGACGCTGTCGCCGTGCCACAGCACCCGCATCCGGTCGGGGTTGAGCTGCAGCGGTCCGCAGGTGATCGTGCGATCCTTTTCGTCGTGCGTGCCGCCCGCGTCGGCGCGGCGGAACAGCGCACTGACGCGTGCGCCGAGCTGGTGCAGGCTGGCGCTCTTGCTGACGTAGTCGTCGGCGCCGACCCGCAGCCCGGCGACGACGTCGATGTCGGCATCGCGCGCGGTCAGGAAGATAATCGGCAGCGTCGGCGACAGCGCGCGCAGCTCGCGACACAGTTCGAAGCCGCCGTCGTAATCGTCGCCGAGGGCGATGTCGAGCAGGGCCAGGTCCGGCAGCCGCTGCGACAGCGCACGACTGGCTTCGCCGCGTTCGGCATAGGTCTCGACCCGGTATCCCTGGCGGCGGAACAGCTCCGCATAGTTGTCACGTATCGCCGGCTCATCCTCGACGATGGCGATGGTCTTGGGCATCTCCTGGCCTGTCTGGTCACACACGGGAATTCGGCCCGCCCAGTTTACCCGTTCACGTGCCCGATTCCCGCCACATTTCGTCGGCAGATTGCCCTCCCGCGGGAACGTTCGCGCCATATCGCTGCGCTTGAATTGCCCATACCACCGGCGCAGGCCACGAGGCCGCTCTCGCCACGGACGGCACGCTGGGGCAAAACATTAGCGCAGCAGGCAAGGGGGAAAACATGATCGGGACGAAGAACAAGAATCGGGCCACCGGCAACGGCGGGCGATGGCTGCACCTCGGTGCCGCGGGCATCCTGCAGCCGCTCAGCGAGGAGTTCCTGTATCGCTCACCGAGCGATGTCCTGCGTCGCAGCGTCCGGCGCGTTGGCCGCAACGTTGCGGAGGTGCGTGATGACCATGCCTGATTCTGCCTCTGGTTGGGAGCGTTGTTCCCTCGTCCGCCTTGCCTCTGCCCTGTGCCTGCTCGTTCTCCTCGGTGCGCCGGTGGCCGCCGAACCGGAATCCCCTTTCCCGGGTGCGCAGCTGCGCCTGTTCGGTATCGATGGTCAGGGCCTGCGCGATGCGCCACGGCTGCATACCGATGTCGACATCGTCGTCACCGGGCTGTTGGTGAGGGTCCGCGTGCAGCAGCGCTTCCGCAATCCGGCGGACAGCTGGGTCGAGGGTGTCTACCGGTTTCCTTTGCCCGACGATGCGGCGGTCGACCACCTGACGATGCGTTATGCCGGCCGCCTGGTCGAGGGTGAGATCCAGCCCCGCCAGCAGGCGCGTCGAGAGTACGAACAGGCCCGGACCGAGGGTAGGGGGGCGAGCCTGGTCGAGCAGCAGCGCGCCAACCTGTTCTCGACGGCAGTCGCCAACATCCCGCCCGGCGAGACAGTCGACATCACCATCGAGTACCAGCACGTGGCGCAATGGCAGGACGATACGTTCTCGCTGCGTTTCCCGATGGTGGTTGCGCCGCGCTACGTACCCGGGCGGCCGCTGCCGGCGGATGTCGAGCGCAGCGCCACGAGTGCCGGCTGGATCCGGGCCACCGACCAGGTGCCGGATGCCGCACAGATCTCGCCGCCGGTCGTGGCCGGCGCCGGCCGGTCGCTGAATCCGGTGTCACTCGCGGTGGAGTTGCATGCCGGGCTCGAGCTGGCGACGCTGGACAGTCCGTATCACCCGGTGGATATCGAGACGCCCGCGTTTGGTCACTACCGGGTGACGCTGCAGGATACCGAAGCCGTCGCCGACCGCGATTTCGTCCTGCGTTGGCAGCCGCGCCTGGACGGTGTGCCCGGCGCGGCCCTGTTCACGGAGACCTGGCGGGACCGGCATTACAACCTGCTGATGGTCATGCCGGCGCAACAGGACGACCTGGCGGCGCAGGGTCGCCTGGTGCGCGAACTGGTCCTCGTCGTTGATACCTCCGGTTCGATGCACGGCGATTCGCTGGCACAGGCGAAATCGGCGCTGCAGACGGCGCTGAGCACGCTGCGACCCAGTGATCACTTCAACATCATCCAGTTCAACAACAGCGTCGCCAGCCTGTTCGGCGATGCCGAGCCGGCCAGCGAACAGGCGCTGGCCGAGGCCAGGCGCTATATCCGGCAACTACGTGCCGACGGCGGCACCGAGATGGAGCCGGCGCTGCTGCGCGCCCTGCGTGCTCCCACGGAGCAGGGCCGATTGCGCCAGGTCGTGTTCGTGACCGATGGTGCCGTCGGCAACGAACAGGCGCTGTTCGAGACCATCAGTCGCCATCTCGGCGACAGCCGCCTGTTCACGGTTGGGATCGGTTCAGCGCCGAACGCGCTGTTCATGAACCAGGCCGCCCGTTTCGGTCGCGGCACGGCGACCTTCATCGGCAGGGTTGGCGAGGTGGGCGAGAAGATGAGCACCCTGTTACGCCAGCTGGGATCGCCGCAGATGGCCGACCTGGCCGTGACCTGGTTGGGTGCCGACGGTCAGCCGCTGGCCACGGACAACGTCCTTCAGATGCCCGCCCGCCTGCCCGATCTCTATGCCGGTGAGCCGCTGGTCGTCGCCGTGCAGAGTCGTGAAATGCCCGCCGAGGCGAAGGTCAGCGGTCGCCTCGGCGGGCGTGACTGGCAAAGCCGCCTTGCACTCGGCGAGGGCCTGCGTGATGCCGGCATACACGTGCTGTGGGCGCGGCGCAGGATCGACGATCTGCAGGCTGCCCTGGTCCAGGGCGAGCAGGTGGACAGCGTACGCGAGGCTGCAACCGATGTGGCGCTGGAGCATCACCTGGTGAGCCGTTACACGAGCCTGGTCGCGGTCGACCGGACGCCGTCGCGGCCGGACGCCGAACCACTCCGGCGCAGCGATATGCCGGTCAACCTGCCGGCGGGCTGGTCGGCGGATACCGTGTTCGGTCGGCTGCCGGGTACGGCAACGCCGGCGCTGGCCTGGCTCTTGTACGGCATCGCCTCGCTGCTGTTGGTGCCGCTGTTGTCACCGGCGCTGCGGAGGCACTGATGTCGGTGAAGATTCGGACCCGGTTTGCGGTCGTGGCACTGGTCATCGGCCTGCTGTGCCTGGCGCAGGCGGCATACATACCCGCCAAGGCCTGGCTGGCGCAACGACTGATTGCGATGGCCTGGCAGCAGCGGGTCGAAGGCGGCGACACCGGCCGCCCCTGGCCCTGGGCCGATACCGCGCCGGTCGCGCGGCTGTACCAGCCACGCCTCGCGATCGACCAGTACGTGCTGCAGGGTGCGAGCGGGCGCAACCTGGCGTTCGGGCCGGCGCATGTCGGTGCATCGTCGGCGCCGTCGCAGTCGGGCAATATCGTCATCAGCGGTCATCGCGACACCCACTTCGCCTGGCTGCGCCACCTGCGACCGGGCGACGAGCTGGTGCTGGAGCGCGATGACAGGCGCTGGCGTCGATACCGGGTCATCGAGACTTCGGTGCATCACGAGCGTGAATTCGGCCTGGTCGATCCACTCGCCGGTGACCAGTTGCGGTTGCTTACCTGTTACCCGTTCCTGCAGGTCGATCCGGGTACGCCGTGGCGCTTCCTTGTCACTGCCGTTCCCGATGGTGTGGGTTGGCAGCCGGGTGAGTTGTCGCCGCCAGTGCGTACTCGCTCCGACGATGCGTCTGTCGTCCTTTGATCTCGTACATGGCGCCGTCGGCCGCGTGGAAGGCGTCGGCCGCGTCCGGGTAGACCTCGGCGTCGATTGCCGCAATGCCGATACTGAACGGGCAGGTCGGCAGTTCGAGTTCGCCGTGACGGATCATCTCGCGGTCGTAATCCCCGATGAGGTCGTCCAGCCACGTCGTCAGCCGGTCGGGTTCCATGTGGTTGAGAATCAGCGCGAACTCGTCGCCACCGAGACGGGCAACGATGTCGGAGGCGCGCACGCGGGAGCGCAGGTAACCGGCAGCGAAACGCAGGATGGCGTCGCCGGCGGCGTGGCCGTGCTGGTCGTTGATGCCCTTGAAATCGTTCAGGTCGACGATGATCAGGATGGCCGCCTGCTGACGCCGCGACTGTTCGTGATGGTGATCGAGCATCAGGTCGAAATAGCGGCGGTTGAACACGCCGGTCAGCGGGTCCGATAGCGACTGCTGGCGCAGTTCGTTGCGCTGGTTCTGTAACTTCAGCGCCACCTGTTCTATGTCGTTCAGGAGGATTCCGACTTCTTTGATGCCGGCAGCATCCCGGTTCGGTTCGTAGCGGTCTTCGAGGACGTTGACGAAGGCACGGTGCGCGCGCCCCATGTCGTCGAGGAAGCGGCCATGCGTCGCCCGGACCAGGGCGAACATGACGATGGCCACGGCCATCAGGATGGCGCCGTCGGCAATCACCAGGTCGGTGAGGAAATCACGCTGCGCAGGTCGGTCGCGCTTCAGTTCGAGTACCCACGAAGTGCCCGGTACGTCGGCACGATAGACGCTGCTGGCATTGGTCGCCGGTCCGGTACCGCTGCTTAGCCTCGTTTCCCCTCGGGCATCGACCAGCCGGAACTCGTCGGCCTCGTGGGTCATGCGATCGAGCAAGTCCTGCAGGATACGCAGCTGGAAGCTGACGAACAGCGTGCCTGACTGCTCGCCATCCGGTGTGGTGACCCGTGTCAGCAGGTCGAAGTGCTCGAGGCCGGCGACTTCGGTATGGATCAGCGGATACCTGAGTGTCTCACCGGCGTGGTAGGCGCGCAGATCCGATTCGCATCGCGGCCCCACGCGCTGGCTGCGGGCGTCGCCGAACACGATGCCTTCGGTCGAAGTCAGTGCGGCGCCCAGCGAGCCCGGCAGCAATCGGTTTATCGTGGCCGACCACTGCATGATGTCGGGTGCGTCGCCGAATTCGAGCAGGTTGACGACATCCGGGTTTGCCGCCAACAGTTGCAGTATGCCCTGGTAGAAGCGCACCTGGTTGTGGATCGCCATCGCGGCGTTGCGCACGGTATCATGCGCATCGGCGTGATGGCGTTCCTCGAGCGAGTGGTAGTGTTTTTGCAGGACGAACAAACCGGCCGCCGTGGTGATGGCAGTCACGGCGATCAGCAGGGCAATCAACGCGGTCGCGAGTTTACCTATCGACAGTTGCACGCTCACGGATCTCGTCCATGGGATGAAACCTACAGCGGCGTTGGTTGAAGCATTCTTTAATGCCGGAACGATCCCGCCTTGCCGGCCGGTGGCACTTTCACGGGCGCCAACGTGGTGACCGAAACGATCGGCAAGTGCGACGTCATACCTTTCTTCCGATGTGCGGTGGCGGCGACAATCTGAACCGAATGAACGGTGAGGCCGCATGAAGAAAAAACCAAAGCGCAGGCGTGTGAACCGGCGCCGCAGTGGGACGTCGGTCCGATGGCGGCCGCATTGGGCGAGACTGCTGCTGTCCTCGCTGGTCCTGCTGCTCCTCGTGATCGTTGGCTACAGTCTCTACCTGGGCAAGACCGTGCGGGTCAAGTTCGACGGTCAGCGCTGGGCGGAGCCGGCGCGTGTGTTTGCGAGGCCGCTGGAACTCTATGTCGGTGCGCCGGTAACGGCCGATCAGCTTCAGGCCGAATTGGAGTTTCTCGGCTATCGCAAGGTGCGCGCGGTCGATGCGCCGGCGCAATGGTCGCGTAACGGAAACCGTTTTGCCCTGCACACGCGGGCCTTCCGGTTCTGGGATGGCGAGGCCGTTGCACAGTCCGTCGTGCTGGAAACCGGCAACGACGGCGTCCTTGGCCTGGTCGGACGCGACAACGGTCGTGAGGTTGACCTGTTGCGTCTGGAACCGGCGCTGGTCGGCAGCATCTATCCCGCACACAGCGAGGACAGGGTGCTGGTTCGGCGAGAGGAGTTGCCGGAGTCGCTGGTCCAGGCACTGCTGGCGGTCGAGGACCGGCGCTTTTTCGAACACGCGGGTATCGACCTGCGGGGGATTGCGCGTGCGCTGGTCGCCAACATTCGCGCTGGCGGTGCTGTGCAGGGCGGCAGCACGCTGACCCAGCAACTAGTCAAGAATTTCATCCTGACGCCTGAACGGTCACTGGTGCGCAAGCTCAACGAGGCCTGGATGGCGCTGATCGTCGAGTCGCGCTACGGCAAGGACGAGATCCTCGAGGCCTATGCGAACGAAATTTTCCTCGGCCAGGACGGCGGGCGTGCGATTCACGGTTTCGGCCTGGCGGCGCACTTTTATTTCCAGCGGCCGCTGTCGGAGCTGCGCCTGCACGAGGTTTCGCTGCTGGTCGGTTTGGTCAAGGGAGCGTCGTTCTACAACCCGCGGCGTCACCCCGAGCGCGCGCTCGAGCGGCGCAACCTGGTCATTCGGCAGATGCAGCAGCAGGGCTTCATCGACGCCGCGCAGGCGGATGCGGCGATCGCGCGGCCGCTCGGTGTGACCGCTGCCGGCGGGCGCGGTCTGCAACGGGTGCCGGGCTTCATCGATCTGGTACGCCGGCAGCTGCGCCGCGACTACCGTGAGCAGGACCTGACCTCGGTAGGGCTGCGCATTTTCACGACCCTGGATCCGTGGGTCCAGCGCCAGGCCGTGGATGCGCTCGCAAGTCGGCTCGAGCGCGTGGAGAAGGCCCGTGGCATCGAGGCCGGGTCGCTGCAGGGGGCTGTCGTCGTGGCGGCGACGCAGAGCGGTGAGGTGCAGGCGCTGGTTGGTGGGCGCGACGCCGGTTACGCCGGGTTCAACCGGGCACTGGACGCGGTTCGGCCGATCGGGTCGCTGGTCAAACCGGCCGTCTACCTCGCCGCATTGTCGCGACCGGAGCGATTCACGCTGACCTCCAGGGTCGAGGACAGGCCTGTCGACATGGCATTGCCCGGTGGGCAGCGTTGGCAGCCCCGCAACTACGATCGCGAGGTGCATGGCCCGGTCATGCTGCACGAAGCACTGGCCCGCTCGCTGAACCTGGCGACGATCGATCTCGGCATGTCGGTCGGTCTCGACGAGGTCAAGGCGACGTTGCAGGCACTGGGCGTCGAGCGCGAGATCCTGGCCTATCCCTCGTTGTTGCTTGGTGCGCTGTCCCTGTCGCCGTTCGACGCGACGCAGGTCTACCAGGTGCTCGCCGCCGGTGGTTTCCGTGCGCCACTGCAGGCAATCCGCGAGGTGCTCGACGCCGACCAGCAACCACTGCAGCGCTACCCGCTGTCGGTTGTACAGGTGGCCGACCCGCGAGCCGTGTTCCTGCTCAACCGCAACCTCGTCGAAGTGACCGAGTCCGGTACCGCCAGGGCATTGCGGGGCCTGTTGCCCGGCATCGAGGTGGCTGGCAAGACCGGCACCACGAACGACCTGCGTGACAGCTGGTTCGCCGGTTTCGCCGGCGATCGCGTGGCGCTGGCCTGGGTCGGCCGTGACGACAATGCGTCGAGCGGGCTGACCGGCGCGCAGGGCGCCCTGCCGGTCTGGGCCGACCTGATGCGTCGCTTGGCGGCACGCTCGATCCAACTGCTGCCGCCATCCGGAGTCGAGTATCACTGGGTCGATCGCGAAGGTCGCCTGTCGGCCGAGCACTGTGACGGGGTTGTCGCGTTCCCGTATATTGCCGGTTCCCAACCACGCCAGCGCGCGGCGTGTGGCGACACCCGGAACGAAGGAGGTTTTTGGCGTGGCTTGTTCGATTAAGCTGGCAGCCAGTTCGAAGTGGAGGCTGGGTGCATACCGCGGCGGAATCCTGCTGACGGTCATGGCCCTGGCCCTGGCCCTTGGCGGTTGCGGTGGCATGAGCCGTAACGAGTCGCCGGCGTCGGTCGAGGAGCGCGGCACGCCCCGCGACCCGGTCGCGACATCGCCCGTCCCGGCTGCGCCCGTGCAGGGTGCGCCGACGCCGGAGATCGCCGCCTACCGCCCGCCGGCGGTACCGGAATACCGGCGGCCGGAGCCAAACCGGGCCGTTGCCGCGCTGACCCGGCGCGCAGACGCGCAGCAGCAGGCCGGTGACCTCGGTGGCGCGGCCGCCAGTCTCGAGCGCGCACTGCGTATCGCGCCGGAAGACGCGGCCTTGTGGAGCCGACTGGCGGCGTTGCGCCTGGACCAGCGGGAATTCGCCTCGGTGCAACAACTGGCCGCCAAGTCGAACGCGCTGGCGGCGGCACGCGACGACGAACTGAAGGCGCGCAACTGGCGACTCATCGCCGATGCCCGCCGTGGGCTCGGTGACGAGACGGGGGCGCGCAGCGCCGACCGGCGCGCCGACGAACTCGATCGATAACGGCAGGGCGCGAGGCGTTCGCGCGAAGCCGACACAAACACCAGGAGGACAACGTGGCCGACATTCAACTCTCTTCCCAGCTGTTCCAGGACATCCAGCAGGCGGTGCAGCGCCAGGACCCGAATGCCGACCCTGGTGTCGTCATGCAATACCTGGCTGCGATCATGGGCTACATGCTGGGTAGCCAGGCGAGCTGGTCGGACAGCGAGCGTGAGGCCTACCTCGACGAGCTCTGCGCCTTTGCGCGCCATGTCTACGGTGACGTCTCCGCCCAGCAGCAGCAACAGCCGCAGCAGCCGGCGGCGCCGTCGGGTCAGGCCTTCGGCTATTGGCACCCGCCAACGCAGGCGTGACGCCCCGCCAGTGGGGTGTTCGCTGTCTCCGAAAGGGTTGGGAATGGCGCAGCGCCACACTTGACCTGAACACGCTTCCTGCAACGCGGTAAACTCCCGGAATCTTGATCGGGAGAGATGCCTGCGTGAGCAACCCCTACGCGGTCGACAAACTGATAGCCCAGGCGCGCCAGCTGGCTGCCGAGTACCGCCGCACGATGGGCAAGACGTTGCCTGGCATCAGCAACGAGATCGCCGAGTACGACGTAACGCGCCTGCTCGGCCTTCGGCCCGAGCCCGGTGCCGAGTCCGGTTGGGATGCGATCGATCCCGAGAACGGTCGGCGCGTACAGATCAAGAGCCGCACAATCTTCGACGAAAGCAAGTCGGGCGCGCGAATTGGCCAGTTGAAGATGGGCCAGGACTGGGATTCCGTCGTACTCGTTTTGATGGACGAAAACTACGAGCCTTACGAGATCTACGAGGCGCTGCGCGAGGACCTGCAGGAATTCGCCGATGGTAGCGGAGGCGGCCGGTCGAAGCGCGGGGCGATGTCGGTGGCCCGTTTCAAGGTCATCGGCGAACTGGTGTGGGATCGTGTCAACGGGCGCCAGGACGGGCTGTGGGACAACCAGGCCTGAGGGTGCGCCGCTCCCTGGCCTGGGCGCCGCCGAATTCGGGCCAATAGGAATTCGGGCCAATAGATGGATATCGACGAGGTACTCGGCCCGCACGGGCTGTTGGCGCGCGGCGTTGATGGGTTCGCCTACCGGGAACAGCAGCTCGACATGGCACACGCGGTGGCCGACGCGCTCGACCAGGCACGGATGCTGATTGCCGAGGCCGGCACCGGTACGGGAAAGACCTATGCGTACCTGGTGCCCGTGCTGTTGTCCGGTCTCAAGGTCATCATTTCGACCGGCACCCGTAACCTGCAGGACCAACTGTTCCTGCGCGACCTGCCGCGGTTGCGCGAGGCCATGGCCAGTCCGGTACGGGTCGCGCTGTTGAAGGGGCGTTCGAACTATCTCTGTATCCACCGGCTCGACACCGCGCTGCAGGACAGTCGTGGTCACCCGGCGCAGCGCATGCGCTGGTTGTTGCAGGTACGTGACTGGGGCATGCAGACGCGCAGCGGCGACGTGGCCGAACTCGGCGGTATTCCCGAGGATGCGCCGATCTGGCCGTTGGTGACGTCGACCACCGACAACTGCCTGGGCCAGGACTGCGACGCCTGGAGCAAGTGTCACCTGGTCGAGGCGCGGCGGCGCGCGCAGGAGGCCGACGTCGTCGTCGTCAACCATCACCTGCTGTGCGCCGATTTTGCCATCCGCGACGACGGTTTCGGCGAACTGCTGCCCAGTGCGGATGCCTATATCATCGACGAGGCGCACCAGCTGCCCGAGGTCGCCAGCAACTTCTTCGGTACGTCGGTCAGCACGCGCCAGGTACTCGACCTCGGTCGCGACACCCGCGACGAGTACCTGCGCGAGGCCGGCGACCTGCCGGCACTGCCGGATCACCTCGACCATCTCGGCAAGACGGCGCGCGACCTGCGCCTGGCGTTCGGCCAGGCCGCGCGGCGCGGCGCGTGGAACGAGATCGAGCGTGACGGCGATATTGTGGCGGCGATCGCTGACTGCCGCGAGGCGTTGGAGGAACTGGAGCGTCTGCTCAAACTGGTCGAGGGGCGCGGCAAGGGGCTCGACGCCTGTCTGCAGCGCTGCCAGTTGCTGATGCGTCGACTCGATGGCATGACCGAACCCAATGCTGACGACGAGGACATCCGCTGGTTCGAGACCCACCTGCACAGCCTGCGGCTGAACGCCACGCCGCTCGACATCGCCGACGTGTTCCGGGGCCATATGCAGCGTCACCCGGCGGCCTGGGTGTTCACCTCGGCAACGCTGGCGGTCGGCGACAGTTTCGAGCACTTCGAGCGCCAGCTGGGACTCATTGATGCGCAGACCGCCAAGTGGGACAGTCCCTTCGACTACCCCAGCCAGGCCCTGTGGTTCGTACCGCGTGGTCTACCCCAGCCGAACGAGCCGGCCTATACGGCCGCGGTCGTCGACCTTGTGGTACCGATCATCGCTGCCAGTGCCGGTCGCGCCTTCCTGCTGTTCACCAGTCACCGCGCGCTGCGCGAGGCCGCCGGCCTGCTCGAGCGGGAACTGGAGTTCCCGCTGCTGGTGCAGGGTGACGCGCCGAAGGCCGAACTGCTCGAAAGGTTCGTCGAACACGGCAACGCCGTGCTGCTCGGCACGTCGAGCTTTTGGGAGGGCGTCGACGTGCGCGGCGACGCGCTGTCGGTCGTCGTCATCGACAAGTTGCCTTTCGCCTCGCCTGGTGACCCGGTGCTGCAGGCGCGGCTGGATGCGATCCGGCGGCGCGGTGGTAACCCATTCATGGATTACCAGGTGCCGCAGGCGGCGATCGCGTTGAAGCAGGGTGCCGGCCGCCTGATCCGTGACGTCACCGACCGGGGCGTATTGGTCATGTGCGATCCGCGCCTGTTGAAGAAGGGCTACGGACAGGTGTTTCTCGACGCAATGCCGGCGTTTGCACGAACCCGCGAGTTGGAACAGGTGCTGGCTTTTTTTGACTGAACCGGCTCGCGCCGACATTTGTTAATGCGGACAGGTTCGGCGCGCGTACAATACGGCCTGGCAGAAACCGCGGGCGCGTTGTCGTTCCGGTTGTGTGTCGCAATTCCGGGCAGAATGCGGCATTCACCGGGTGGCCTTGGCCATCGAAGACCGTGGCAGCGGTCCGGCGAAATCATCTGATCTCTATTCATAGAAAAAAGTCTATCGAATGCGAAGAAAGTATTTATTTGCGCGTTCGGCGTGCGTCTAACTATTCTTCGCGACGTATCAACGGAACTCTCAAAGATCCGCCAATCCAGCAACCGAACAGGAGTTGACCATGGCATCTAAAGCGTATGACGCGGGCGTAAAAGAATACCGCGACATGTATTGGACTCCGGACTACGTGCCGCTCGATACCGACCTGCTCGCATGCTTCAAGTGCACCGGTCAGCCGGGTGTGCCGCGCGAAGAAGTCGCCGCCGCCGTGGCAGCTGAATCCTCGACCGGCACCTGGAGTACCGTGTGGTCCGAGCTGCTGACCGACCTCGAGTACTACAAGGGTCGCGCCTACCGCATTGAAGACGTCCCGGGTGACTCCGAGTCGTTCTACGCCTTCATCGCCTACCCGATCGACCTCTTCGAAGAGGGTTCGGTCGTTAACGTGCTGACCTCGCTGGTCGGTAACGTCTTTGGTTTCAAGGCATTGCGTCACCTGCGCCTCGAAGATATCCGCTTCCCGATCGCCTACATCAAGACCTGCGGTGGTCCGCCTGCCGGTATCCAGCTCGAGCGCGATCGCCTGGGCAAGTACGGTCGCCCGCTGCTCGGCGCGACGATCAAGCCGAAGCTCGGCCTGTCGGCCAAGAACTACGGCCGTGCCGTCTACGAGTGCCTGCGCGGTGGTCTGGACATGACCAAGGACGACGAGAACGTCAACTCGCAGCC
>JAGRGW010000251.1 GCA_020445315.1 Gammaproteobacteria bacterium | reverse complement strand
CGGAGTACTCGACGTGGAAGCCGGCAACGATCTCCGATTCGCCCTCGGCAACGTCGAACGGCGCCCGGTTGGTCTCCGCCACGCCGGAAATAAAGTAGATCAGGAACAGCGGCAGCAGCGGCAGCCAGAACCAGTGCAGCACCCCGCCCTCCTGCGCAACGACGATCTCACCGAGGTTGAGGCTGCCGGCCGCGACCAGCACGCCGACCAGCGCGAAACCCATCGCGATCTCGTACGAGACGATCTGCGCGGCCGAGCGTATCGAGCCGAGGAAGGCATACTTCGAGTTCGAGGCCCAGCCGGCGATGATGACGCCGTATACGCCCAGTGATGTCAGCGCCAGGATGTACAGCAGCCCCGCGTTGACGTCGGCCAACACCACGCCGGCATCGAACGGGAACACCGCCCAGGCCGCCAGCGCCGGCCCGATCGACAGCATCGGCGCGATCAGGAACAGCAGCTTGTTGGCGCCGGTCGGGATGACGATCTCCTTGAACATCAGCTTGACCGCGTCGGCGATCGGCTGACCGAGACCCCACAGGCGACGACCGAAGAAACCCACCCGGTTCGGCCCGTTGCGCACCTGCATGTAGCCGATGATCTTGCGCTCGGCGTAGGTGTAGTAGGCAACCAGGATCATCAACGGCAGCATGATCGCCACGATCTTGATGACGATCTGGATCACTACCGGCAGTGCAGTCCACAGTTCTGTCACTGGACTCGTTTCCTTTATATTTTCTCTAGCGAGACCGGGCCGAAGCCGGCACCCAGCGATTCGGTACCCGGCACCGCAACAGGCAGCCACAGGCAACCGTCCGGTACCGCGTTATCCAGTTGCACGTCGAACTCGGCGCTGGTGTCGCCCTGGGTGACCCGTACGCGGCCACCGCCCGACATGCCCAGCGTGGCAGCGGCATCGGGATTGATCCTGGCAACCGCCCCCCAGGCATCCGGGGTGATCTGCAGCGCCTGCGCGCGACGCGTCATGGCATCAACGGCGTACATCGGCACACCGCCGACGCGTTCCCATTCGGCGCCCGCCTGCGGCGTGACCGGCGACAGCGTGCCCACGCGGTTGTCGGGCGAGAACCCGTCGCAGGCCGCCAGCAGTTCGTCGCGGACGTCAGTCGGCTCGACGTAATCGAAACCGTCGATGTCGAGGAGGTTGCCGAGCACGCGCAGCACCTTCCACCCCGGCCTGGCCTCGCCGGGCGGTGTGGCAACGCCACGGAAGCTCTGTGCGCCACCTTCGAGGTTGACAAGGGTACCGGAAGTCTCGGCGTAGGCCGACACCGGCAGCACGATGTCGGCGTGCTCGGAAAGCCACGGCGACACGAAGCTGGTCAGGGCAATCAGCTTGGCACCCGACATCGCTCCGGTCACCAGAGCCGGGTCGGCCATGTCGCGCTCCGGTTCGATGCCGACCGTCAGGTAGAGCTTGCGCGGCTGCTCGAGCATGGCGCGCGCGTTCAGACCGGACTCGACCGCTGCACCGGCGGCACCGCGGTGCGGTACGGCACCGGCCATCCACGCGCCGACGTCGTTGGCGCCGCTGCCGACAAATCCGAGGGCGACGCCGCTGGCATCCGCAATCGAGGCAGCCAGCGCACGCAGCAGGGAGAAATCGGGATGCATCTGCGCGGCGGTGCCAAGCAGCACGGTGCCCTGCCCCGCCTGTTTCAGTGCATCGGCAATTGCCTTGTGTGCCTGGTCGGGTTCAACCGTCAGGCCGGCCGTATCGGCACCCAGCGCGGCCGCCACGCCAGCCAGTTCCGCGGCCATTGCCGAGGGTGCGCAAACCACGTCGACATCGATCTCGTAGTTGAAATCGTAGGCTACGGGGTTGATGACCATGACCTCGCCGCCATTGATCACCGACTGGCGGACGCGGTGATTCAGTAGGGGCTGGTCCTTGCGCAGCCACGACCCGACCAGCAGCGTGGCCTGGTTGGTCGCCAGGTCGGCCACCTTCTGCCCCAGCCACGGCAGCGCCGGATCGGCCTCGTCACCGCGAAAATCCGACTGCCTCAGGCGATGATCGATGTGCTTGCAGCCCAGACCCCGTGCCAGACGGGCTGCAAGGTACTGTTCCTCCAGTGTCGCACTGGGCGACACCAGCACGCCGATGTCGTCGGCGTCGACGTCTTTCAGGAGGTTCGCCGCCGCCTGCAGCGCCGGCTGCCATTCGCCCGCGCGCAGCGTATCGCCCTGGCGCATCATCGGCTGCTGGGCGCGATCGTCACTGTACAGGCCCTGGTAGCTGAAACGGTCCCGGTCCGAGATCCAGGTCTGGTTCAGCGCCTCGTTCTCGCGCGGGACGACGCGCATGACGCGGTTGCGGCGGACATGCACGCGCAGGTTGCTGCCGACGCCATCGTGCGCCGCGATGCCGTCGAATTCCGACAGCTCCCAGGCACGCGCCTTGAACCGCGACGGCTTCGCCGTCAGCGCGCCGACCGGGCACAGGTCGATGACGTTGCCGGACATCTCCGACGCGACGCTCTGTTCGATGTAGACGCCGATCCGCATGTGCTCGCCACGCCCGGTGGCGCCCAACTCGCGCATACCGGCAATCTCGCCGCCGAAACGCACACAGCGGGTGCAGTGGATGCAGCGCGTCATGTCGGTCGCAATCAACGAACCGATGTTTTCGTCGCGCACGACGCGCTTGCGTTCACTGAAGCGCGACACGTCGCCGCCGTAACCCATGGCGACGTCCTGCAGTTCGCATTCACCGCCCTGGTCGCAGATCGGGCAATC
>JAGRGW010000031.1 GCA_020445315.1 Gammaproteobacteria bacterium | reverse complement strand
GGCCAGACGTTGCCGCCGTCGTTGTCGATGATTCCGAGGCGGTCACCGTCGCCGTCGAACGCGATACCGACGTCGGCCTGCTGCGCCTGCACCTCGAGCATCAGCGACGCCACGTTTTCGGGCTGGCTGGGGTCGGGATGGTGGTTGGGGAAGGCGCCGTCGGCGTCGCAGAACAGCGGTACGACCTCGCAACCCAGTGCCTCCAGGGTTTCCCGGGCCAATTGTCCGGCCGACCCGTTGCCCGCGTCGACAACGACCTTCAGCGGCCGCGCGAGCTGCACCTCGCGCATGACGGCCTCGATGTAATCGCCAACCATGTCGAGCCGCTCGACACCGCCGTTGCCCTCGGTGAACACGCCGTCGATCATGCGCTGGCGCAGTTTCACCAGTCCCTCGCCATCGAGCACGCGGTCGCCGATGACGATCTTGAAACCGTTGTAGTTCACCGGGTTGTGGCTGCCGGTGACCATGACCCCGGCATCGACCGGCTGGTCGTGCAGCGTGAAGTACAGCAGCGGGGTCGGCCCCTGGCCGATGTCGAGCACATCGCAGCCCGCGGCGGTCAGGCCGCGCACCAGCGCCGCCGACAGCTCCGGGCTCGACAACCGGGCATCGCGCGCGACCGCGACCTTGCTGCCGCCATCCTCCATGACCAGGCTGCCGACGCCGCGCCCGAGCAGCTCGGCAAACGCCGGCGTCAGGCCCTTGTCGGTCTCGCCACGGATGTCGTAGGCACGGAACAGCGCTGCCGGTATCTCGCCGGCACCGGGCACGGCCTGTCGCCCGGTCAGCAATTCGGCCGGATCATGGTCGAGTTCCTCGACCTCCAGGCCCTGCGAAGGCGTCGATGCCGGGGCCATGGCGGCTGCACGTGGCCGCACGGCGGCCGGTGTCACCGTGGCCGCCGCTACCGGCGCCTGGCGCGCCTCGCAGGCATACTGGCCGAGCAGGGCAATCGCCGCGGCACAGTCCTTGACCCGCACGGCATGTGCGGTACCGCCGCCGTCGCGGCGCAGGATCGATTCACCGAGACCGACCAGCGTTCCCATGTCCTTGCGCAACGCGCCGGCCATCGAGCGCGCCTGCATCAGCGTCAGCAGCAACAGCACCAGGGCGCTGCCGCCGACGATGCCGTAGAGCAGCAGGTCGGTCCCCCCTGCCCCCGAGTCGACGGCATAGCCGACCTCCCAGATCGTGTCCGCCACCTGCACCCGGTCGTCGTTGAGCGGCCCTTCAAGGCTGCCGGGCCCCTGTGCGATGACGTAGCCGGCATCGCCACCCTGGACCAGTTCGAGTCGACCGGCGAAGGCCGGCGAACGCTCGACCGGCCCGCTGAGAAAACGCATCTGCCACGCACTGAACAGCACGCCGACATTTCTTCCGCCGGCATCGACCGGCATCGCCATGGCGAGATACGGGGCACCGGACTTGATCTGGTGGATCTCGGCCGCAACCGGACGACCCGCCTCGCGTACCCGGCGCGCCATGTCCAGGCCGGCGTATCCCATCGGCGCCGCACCGCCCGGGTCGGGCTGGCTCACGTCCGGCGACAGGAGGCGCACCTGCAACAGGCCACCGATGCGCTTCTGCAGCGTCTGCTCGACCGCCTCGAGTGCACTCTCGTCGCCGCTGTCCAGGGCCGTAGCCGCGGCACCATCGGCCAGCGCCAGCAACAGCAGGCTGCGCCGCGCCGCGATCTCGCCCTCGATGCGCGTCGCCAGCGATTCGGCGACGACCCTGGCGGCGGCCGCATCGGCCTGCCGCGTGTGGCTGCTGATCGTCTGCTGCGCGATCAATACGACGACCAGCGGCGCAACCATGCCCAGCAGCAGCGTCGGCAGCTGAAACGTGAACAGCGACCGTCCCCCGTGGGCGCCGTTGCCGGCGGCGTCTGTCTCTTCGGCCTTTTTCTTGAACAATGTCGGGTCCCGTGTTTAGTTTGCTTTAGTGCCGCCCGGAGTGGCCAAAACCCCCTGCACCGCGCGAACTCTCGTCGAACTCGTCGACCTGTTCGAACACGGCACGCACCACGGGCACAAGTACCAGCTGCGCTATGCGTTCTCCCACCTCGATACGGAAGGTCGTCGTGCCGCGATTCCAGCACGACACGAACAACTGTCCCTGGTAATCCGAATCGATCAGGCCAACCAGGTTGCCGAGCACGATGCCGTGCTTGTGACCGAGTCCGGAGCGCGGCAGGATCACGGCGGCCAGCGCAGGGTCGGCGATATGGATAGCGATGCCGGTCGGGATCAGCAGCGTCTCGCCCGGTGCGAGATCGACCGCCTCGTCGAGCATGGCCCGCAGGTCCATGCCAGCCGACCCCTCGGTGGCGTAATCGGGTAGCGGAAACTCGCCGCCGAGTCGCCGATCGAGGATTTTAAGTTGCAGTCTGTGCATCAAAGCGCTCCGTAATCAACGCGACCAGCGCCGTGGCCAGGCTCGACTTGGACTGCATCGCCAGTTCGCGGCGCCCCCCCTCCCAGAGCACCAGCAGGGCATTGTCGTCCGCCTCGAACGCGAGAGACTCGCCAACCCGGTTGGCGGCAATCATATCGATACCCTTAGAACGGCGCTTGGCATCGGCATAGGCCTCCACATCGTCGGTTTCGGCGGCAAACCCGACGCAGAAAGGCCGCGGGGACGACGCCGCCACCTCGGTCAGGATATCCGGGTTGCGCACCAGCGTGAGCGTCATGACCTCTTGCGTCTTCTTGATCTTGCTCGCCGCGGCCTGGCCCGGTCGGAAGTCGGCCACGGCCGCGCAGGCAATGAAAATATCGGCACCCGGCAGGGCATCGAATACCGCACTACGCATCTGCAGCGCGGTCTCGACATCGACGCGGCGGACCCTGTCCGGCGTCTCCAGCGCGACCGGACCGCTGACCAGGGTCACGTCGGCCCCCTGCCCGACCAGCGCACGCGCCAGCGCGAAGCCCATCTTGCCGGAGCTGCGGTTGCCGAGGAAACGCACCGGGTCGATCGCCTCGCGCGTCGGTCCCGCCGTCAGCAACACCCGCCTGCCGGCCAGGCTGTCACCCGACAGCATGTCGCTCAGCGCCTGCAGCACTTCCGCCGGCTCGATCATCCGCCCGGGGCCGATATCGCCGCACGCCTGCTCGCCGGCAGCCGGCCCCACCAGGGAGACACCGCGAGCGCGCAGGGTCTCGGTATTGGTGCGCGTCGCCGCGTTTCGCCACATCGCCTGGTTCATTGCGGGCGCCAGCAGCAGCGGTGCCTCGGTCGCCAGGCACAGCGTGGCAAGCAGGTCCGGGGCCATGCCATGCGCTGCCTGGGCCATGAAGTCGGCCGTCGCCGGGGCAACGACGATCGCCTCGGCCCAGCGCGCGAGCTCGATGTGGCCCATGGCCGCCTCGTGCTGCGGATCGAACAGGGTGTCGCGCACCGGCCGGCCGGTGATGGCCTGCAGCGTCAGAGGCGCGATGAACTGGCGCGCGGCCGCGGTCATGACGACCTGGACTTCGGCCCCGCCCTTGACCAGCAGGCGCGCGAGTTCGGCAGCCTTGTAAGCGGCGATGCCGCCGGTGATGCCAAGCACCAGTCGTCGTCCACGCAGGGGATGCATGCGAAACCGATATTTCCGGGTTGCCGGTGGGTGAACCGCAAGATTAACCGACGACGCGGCGCTGGCAAAGCGGCTTTGCCGCGCCGGCGCTACTCGGTTAGTCTTTGCTCACTTCATGGAGGAAGTAATGCGATGACGATCAAGGACTGGCCGCTGTACGAGCGGCCCAGGGAGCGCCTGTTGGCGCAGGGCCCCAACAGCCTCAGCGACGCCGAGCTGCTGGCGATTTTTCTACGCACCGGGGTCAACGGCAAGACCGCGGTCGACCTGGCCCGCGACCTGCTCGACCGCTTCGGCGGGCTGCGGCCACTGCTCGCCGCCGGACGCGACGATTTCTGCGCCGCGCCGGGGCTCGGCAACGCCAAGTTCGCGCAGTTGCAGGCCGTGCTCGAGATGGGGCGTCGGCACCTGTTCGAGACCGTCGAGCGCGGCGACGCCCTGAGCAGTCCGCAACAGACCGCGCGCTACCTGCAGGCACGCCTGCGCGACTACCCCTACGAGGTTTTTGCCGTGCTGTTTCTCGACAACCGGCACCGGGTCATCGCGTTCGAGGAGCTGTTTCGCGGCACCATCGACGGCGCCAGCGTCCACCCGCGCGAGGTGGTCAGGCGCGCCCTGGCGCTGAATGCCGCCGCGGTCATCCTGAGCCATAACCACCCGTCGGGCGTGGCCGAGCCGAGCCAGGCCGACCGCCGGATCACCGAGCGCCTGCGCGACGCCCTACAGCTGGTCGACGTACGCGTGCTCGACCACCTGGTCGTCGGGGACGGCGAGTGCTTCTCATTTGCCGAATCGGGGCTTCTTTGAATGCTTTTTTCGTCAACCAACGCCTGTCGGGGGGGCTTAAGGCTTCCCTCCCTCGGTGTCTACAACCCGGTGGGAACTGCTCCGTTTTGGTCAATTTGTCACCCGTATCAGCCGCTGACCCTTTCAAACAGCCAAAACGCGCCGATGCAGGCAATCCCCAACGAGCCCGGTATGACAACGACACTCCGATACCAGGGCTGTCGACCAAACCAGATCCCGACGCCCAACACACAGACGGCGATGACGCCGAGTTGACCCAGTTCGACCCCGATATTGAATGCGATCAGGCCGGTGGCGAAGTGCGAAGCGGTCAGCCCGATATCACTCAGCACGCTGGCGAAACCGAGCCCGTGGACGAGTCCGAACACGAATACCAACACTGGCCTGAAGCGTGTGAGTCGTTGCTGGAAGATGTTCTCGACCGCCACGTAGACGATCGATGCGGCGATCAGTGGTTCGACGATGCTGGCGGGCAAGGCAATCCAGCCCAGCATCGACATCGCCAACGTCAGGGTATGCGCCAACGTAAATGCCGAAATCTGCCAGAGCAGCGGACGCCACGCCGGGCTCAACAGGTAGAGCCCGATAACGAACAGAATGTGGTCCATACCCTTCGGCACGATATGGGCGAAGCCGACTGCAACATACTGCGCGAAGACGGCGCTGATTGAGGCTGGCGCCTGATCACCAACATCGATATCAGCACTGCTATCGCCGGCCTGCAGGTACTCGCTGTAGAGCGGTGCGCCTTCGGCATCGTCGATCCGGAGCACGCTGGCGCCCAGACGCTTATGCCAGCGCCATGTCAGCGTTTCGGCGCCGTTGGGGAGTTGGCCCTGCAAGGTGACAATCGAATCCCGCGCCAGCGCCGGGTCGCCGACATCGGGAATCGACACGGATTGCAGTTGCAATGCCAATGGTTCGCCGTCGACGATCAAGTCAATGTCGGCAATGAATGCATCGGCCTCGTCGTCGAACAGGGCGCGTAGCGGCTCGGGCCCGAGTCGCCGATAGGTGCGGTACTGTGGTGCGCTGGCCGACTCCTCGGTGTCTTTGTGGGTCGTGGCGATGCCGGCCAACCGTGCCTCGAGATTCAAGCGGATCGCGGCAGAAATGGCACCATCCGACGCCAGCCGGACGTCGATGATCGCAGGGCGTATTTCATGCGCCGATGCGGCTGAAACGAGCAGCAGCCATACCAGCGCAAAAAGTGCGCGGTGACGGATCAGGCGATAAGGGACGAGGTAGATCGAAGGCAACATGAACAGCATCGGTCGATCGGCGACAGTGACTATCCGGGCGCTGGTATGCGACGGCCGTTGTTGGCGTGGATGATCGCCAAAAATTCGGTGAAACGCGAATCGGTATCGGTTGATTGAGCAAAACCGGTTACGATGACGCCCGGAGTCTGTGTCGTTGTTACCAGCTTCTCGTCCCGGCGAATGCAGCATCGTTCATGAACAAGGTCTGTCCTGTCGTCTTATGAATCAGATAACGCGCCTTGAGTGGTTGCCTTCAAGCAGCGGCCAGCGGGCCTTCCTGCCCGCGATCGTTGCCTGATGATGACGAGGTCCACGCGACAGCTTTCGGTTGCCAAATCATGGCTGAAGCGATGGTATGCGGCGAGCCTGGTGCTGATCGGGGCATACGCGGGCGCAGTCACTGCGCACGAGTTCTGGATCGAGCCCGAGGTATTCGAGATTGCGTCCGGCTCACCGTTGCGCGCCTACGTGCGCGTGGGACAGAACCTCAAAGGGGATTCGCTGCCATTGTTCCGACAGGCGTTCGAGCGGTTTGAGATTCATGCCGGAGAACACCCGATACCGCTGGCGTCGCGCATCGGTGATGATCCGATTGTAAACCAGGCATTCGAGCATGATGGCCTGGTAATTCTGTCGTGTGTCTCGACGGATTCACTGTTGCGCTACGAAGAGGCGCAGAAGTTTCTCAGCTTCCTCGACTATGAAGGCATCCAATGGGTTGCCGAAGCCCACAAGCGGCGGGGGTTGCCTCCCTTTGGCTTCAGCGAGGCCTATCAACGTTTCGCCAAGTCATTGGTCCGGGTGGGCAGCGGCGATGCCGGTGATGTCGATCGCGTATTGGGATTGCGGTTTGAACTGGTCCTGACATCCGATCCGTACAGCGATCCTGGTCGTGGCCTGGCCGGTCAACTGCTTTGGCAGGCCAAGCCAATGGCGGATACCCAGGTCAGCCTGTTTCGTCGCGCAGCGGATCGGGTCGAGCGGCAGCTCTTGCGTACCGATGCGAATGGGCGTTTCAGCTTGGAAGGTGCCTTGTTACCGGGCGTTTACCTGCTCAATGCGGTCCATATGGAGGAAGCGGCGGCTGATCGCGATGACGGTGCGGTTTGGAAAAGCTTTTGGGCATCGACAACATTTGCAGTCGATGCGTCGAATCGCTAGCGCTCCGGAATCTCTTACCATATGCAAGGCGATGGCATGCCGACATGCCCGATTGCCCACGTTACCCTCCTGAAGCCCAAAGCTCCCCGACAGGCAGCGGTTGACAGAAAAAGGCAGGCAAAGAAGTCCCGATTCGTAAAATACTGGTGGTTGTACCCATTCCGCCGAACGGGGCCTCCCGGGAAACCCCGACGCGGCTTGACCCGGGTGGCGGATTCCGGTATAAATTGCGGCCTTTCTGCCAGCCCGACTGGGCGGCGATACCGAATTAACGAGATTTTTCGAGGCGTTAGCAATGTCCAAAGTCTGCCAGGTTACCGGCAAACGGCCGATCACTGGGAACAACGTTTCCCACTCGCACCGTAAAACCCGTCGCCGGTTCCTGCCGAACCTGCACTACCATCGCTTCTGGGTCGAGAACGAGCAGCGCTTCGTTCGCCTGCGCGTGTCGGCAGCCGGCATGCGCATCATCGACAAGAAGGGCATCGACGCCGTCCTGAGCGAGCTGCGCGCGCGCGGCGAGAAGGTTTAAGGGGAACAACAATGGCCAAAGCCGTCCGTGAAAAAATCCGCCTGAACTCGAGCGCAGGCACCGGTCACTTCTACACCACCACGAAGAACAAGAAGACCATGACCGGCAAGATGGAAATCAAGAAATACGATCCGGTCGTGCGCCAGCACGTCATGTACAAGGAAGGCAAGATCAAGTAACGGTCTGCGCCATCCGCCGGACGCGCCTGCAGGCCGTCCAACAAGAACCCCGGCCCGGTGCCGGGGTTTTTCGTGTCAGCCAGTCTCTCGGATCAGGATTCATCGGAATCGAAGACCTCCGACCCCGACCGCCGCCGCACCCCGCGCAGTACGCGACGAACGGCATTTTCGATCCTCGCCCGCCCACTCGACTCCGCCTCGAGGCGCGCGGCCTCCTGTTCGAGTCGAGCCAGTTCCTCGGCCTCCGCGGCCTTCTCTTCAGCGATCCGTGCGCGCAGATCCGCCCGGACTCGCTCGTCCAACTGAGTCCGTTCCGGATGGTCACCCTGGCACAACAGGTAACGCCCCAGGCGGTCGAGCCACTCGTCGTCGATGCGCTGTGGCGCGATCGCGCTCGATTCCTGGCCAAACCCCTGCACGTTGTAGACACCCAGTCGAACGCAGCCGCCCGCGATATCGGCCAGCAGCTCGATACCGCCATCGATGCGCATCTCGTTGACCAGGAAATTGAGCCCGACAATGCTGTTGTCACGATCGCGTACGGGCCAGTCCGAGAACGGCACCCGCCGGGTCTCGAAAAACGCGCGCGCCTCCTGCGCCTGGTCCAGCGGCATGACGCCGAAACGCAGCTCGTCGACGACGTACCCAAGACGCACGTTCAGCCGGGTCACGTTCTCCAGGCTGTCGACGGTGAGTTGCCGCTCGACCTGGCGTGCCGGCACCTCCTTGTACCCGGGAATCCCGAAAGCGGTGCCGATGTCACGGTCGATGACCGCGAGCTGCGCAACCAGTTCCTGCAGGTAACCGTACCCGCGCCGCAGCGCCGGCCTGATCTCGTCCAGGTAGAACGCCTGCTGTCTCGCCTCCAGCGATCGCCGGTCCTCGTTGCTGCGCTTTACCTGCTCCGCCTCGGCTTTCAGGTCGTCCAGTAAGCCCACGACTCGTTCCACTCCCTATCAACGCGCCGATCCCTGACCGATCGACACGGGACCGATCGACCCGGCCGCCTGTCCGCAAAAGGCATTTGAACTCAGTGCGTCACCGGGCTGTAGGTGCGCAGGCTGCGGGCAAAGTCCTGCAGCGCCTTGATGCCGCTGTCCTCGGCGTCGCGGCACCATTGCTGCAGGGAGGCAAGCAGCGCCTCCTGGCTCGATGCCGTGCGCTCCCAGACCTGCTGCAGCTGCTGGCGCGAGCGATGCACGGTGGCCAGCACCTGGCTGCGCTCGAGGATCGCCTGCAGCCGTTCGCGGCTGATCGCATCGAGCGACCCCTCCGAGCGCACCAGCAAACGCCTTGCCTGGCGCGCCATGCGCTTGCACTGCGACTCGGAACCACACAGTTCCGCGTGGGTCACCGGCTTGATCACGTCGCGGGCATAGTTGGCCAGCACATACATGCGATGGGTCACCACGGCCCTGACGGTATCCATGTCGATCGTTGTCTTGTCCGCCCGGATCTCCGGCTTGCGCGCGACCCGTCGCACGCGGGCCAGGCGAACCAGCCCGAACAGGCGGATGTACATCCAGCCGATATCG
>JAGRGW010000250.1 GCA_020445315.1 Gammaproteobacteria bacterium | reverse complement strand
GCGCCACCTTGTCGAGAACGCCGCCTTCGGACATCTCGTGGTAGAAGTCGTTACCTTCACGGGTACGCTCACCGACACCGGCGAATACCGAGAAGCCCGAGTGCTCGACGGCGATGTTACGGATCAGTTCCATCAGGGTAACGGTCTTGCCGACGCCGGCGCCGCCGAAGAGGCCGACCTTGCCGCCTTTCTGGATGGGCATGATCAGGTCGATGACCTTGATCCCGGTCTCGAGCACCTCGGTGGTCGCTGCCTGGTCTGCCAGTTTCGGCGCTTCGCGGTGGATCGGCATGCGATCCTCGGTGCCGATCGGGCCGGCTTCGTCAACCGGGTTGCCAAGCACGTCCATGATGCGGCCCAGCGTGGCCTGGCCGACCGGGACCGAGATAGCCGCACCGGTGTTCTTGACCTCGACGCCGCGTTTCAGACCGTCGGTGGACCCCATCGCGATACAGCGCGCGACACCGTCACCCAGCTGCTGCTGGACTTCCAGCGTCAGGCCCACCGAATCGATCTTCAGTGCATCGTAGACCTTCGGCATCGCACCGCGCGGAAACTGTACGTCGACGACAGCGCCGATAATTTCAACGACATTACCCGTGCTCATTGGCATTTCCTCTTGGCCGCCCTGGCAGCCTCTCAATCGTTAAAGTCTAAAAATTCGTGTCTGCGATCAGGACGACACAGCCGCGGCGCCACCGACGATCTCGGAGATCTCCTGGGTGATGGCGGCCTGGCGGGCCTTGTTGTAGATCAGCTGCAGTTCGTCGATCAGGTCGCCGGCGTTGTCGGTCGCGGACTTCATCGCGACCATCCGAGCGGCCTGCTCACAGGCTGCGTTCTCGACCACCGACTGGTAGACCAGCGACTCGATGTAGCGCGTCAGCAGGCCGTCGAGGACCTCTTTCGCACCCGGCTCGTAGATGTAGTCCCAGTGATGTTTCAACTCCGACGCATCTTCGCCCGGAGGCAGCGGCACGAGCTGCTCGACCGTCGCCTTCTGCGTCATCGTGTTGACGAAGTGGTTGTAGGCGATTCGGATCTCGTCTAGCTCACCGTCGCGGTAGGCATCGAGCATGACCTTGATCGTTCCGACGAGGTCGTCGATGTGCGGGGCGTCACCCAGGTGCGTGGCCTGTGCCGCGACCTTGCCACCGACCCGGCGGAAGAAACCCAGAGCCTTGGTGCCGATGGTGCAAAACTCGACCTCGGTACCGGCATCACGCAGCGCGCGAATCTCGCGCACCAGCGAGCGGAACAGGTTACTGTTCAGACCGCCACACAGGCCGCGATCGGACGAGATGATGATGAAGCCGATCCGCTTGACCTCACGCGCATGCATGAACGGATGCTTGTATTCCGGGTTGGCCAGTGCGACGTGGCCGATTACCTGGCGCATCTTCTCGGCGTAGGGGCGGGTGGCCTGCATCCGATCCTGCGCCTTGCGCATCTTCGACGCAGCGACCATCTCCATCGCACTCGTGATCTTCTGAGTGCTCTTGACGGAGGCAATCTTTGTGCGAATTTCTTTAGCGCCTGCCATTTACTTAACCTTTTCGCTGTAGCGATTGGGAAGAGGACGGCCCACCGGTCCGGCTGGCCGCCCCGAACCCGATTACCAGGTACCGGTTGCCTTGAATGCCTTCATGGCTTCGTGGAACGCGCTTTCAAGCTCGTCGTTCCAGTTGCCCTCGGCATCGACCTTGGCGACCAGCTCGGCCTGGTTCGCGGCCATGTAGCTGTGCATGCCGGCCTCGAACGCGACGATCTTGTCGACCGGAACGTCATCGAGGTAGCCCTCGTTCGCGGCGAACAGCGACATGGCCATCTCGCAGATCGACAGCGGCGAGTACTGCGCCTGTTTCATCAGCTCGGTGACGCGCTGGCCGCGCTCGAGTTGCCTCCGGGTCGCCTCGTCGAGGTCGGATGCAAACTGCGAGAAGGCAGCGAGTTCGCGGTACTGCGCCAGTGCGAGTCGAACACCACCGCCGAGTTTCTTGATGATCTTGGTCTGGGCCGAACCACCGACACGCGAGACCGAGAGGCCGGCGTTGATGGCCGGGCGCAGGCCGGCGGCGAACAGGTCGGATTCCAGGAAGATCTGGCCGTCCGTGATCGAGATGACGTTGGTCGGTACGAAGGCCGACACGTCACCGGCCTGGGTCTCGATGATCGGCAACGCCGTCAGCGAGCCGGTCTGACCCTTGACTTCACCGTTGGTGAACTTCTCGACGTAGTCGGCATTGACCCGAGCTGCACGCTCGAGCAGGCGCGAGTGCAGATAGAAGACGTCACCCGGGTAGGCTTCACGACCCGGGGGACGACGCAGCAGCAGCGATACCTGGCGATAGGCCCAGGCCTGCTTG
>JAGRGW010000030.1:981-1640 GCA_020445315.1 Gammaproteobacteria bacterium | reverse complement strand
TCGAGTTCTACTACTGCTGTGTCCATGCCGCGTTCGCGATGCGCGAGGACGGCTACGAGACCATCATGGTCAACTGCAACCCGGAGACGGTTTCGACCGACTACGACACCTCCGCCCGCCTGTACTTCGAGCCGCTGACACTCGAGGACGTGCTCGAGATCGTGCACAAGGAGAACCCCAAGGGCATCATCGTGCAGTACGGTGGGCAGACGCCGCTGAAACTGGCCGAGGACCTCGAGGCTGCCGGCGCGCCGATCATCGGCACGTCGCCGGACTCGATCGACCTGGCCGAGGATCGCGAGCGTTTCCAGCAGCTGATCCAGCGCGAGGGCCTGATGCAGCCGCCGAACCGCACCGCAACCGAGGCCGAGCAGGCCGTGCTGCTGGCTGCCGAGATCGGTTACCCACTGGTCGTGCGGCCGTCGTACGTGCTCGGTGGGCGGGCGATGGAGATCGTCCACGACGAGGAGGATCTGCGCCGCTACATGCGCGAGGCGGTCAAGGTGTCGAACGAGTCGCCGGTACTGCTCGATCGCTTCCTCGACGACGCCATCGAGGTCGATATCGATGCCATCTGCGACGGCGAGGACGTGCTGATCGGCGGCATCATGGAACATATCGAGCAGGCCGGTGTGCACTCCGGCGACTCGGCCTGTTCG
>JAGRGW010000030.1:0-826 GCA_020445315.1 Gammaproteobacteria bacterium | reverse complement strand
GTGCCGTTCGTGTCGAAGGCGACCGGTCGGCCGCTGGCCAAGATCGCGGCACGTTGCATGGCCGGCCGCAGCCTGAAGGACCAGGGCGTCGACGGCGAGATCGTGCCCAAACAGTTCTACGTCAAGGAAGCCGTGTTCCCGTTCGTCAAGTTCCCCGGTGTCGACACGCTGCTCGGCCCGGAGATGAAATCGACCGGCGAGGTCATGGGGGTCGGCAACACGTTCGGCGAGGCCTACGCCAAGGCCAACGAGGGGGGCAGCGTGCTGCTGCCGCGTGGTGGCCGCGCCCTGTTGTCGGTGCGCGAGGCCGACCGCCAGCGCGCAGTCGACATCGCCCGCCAGTTGCACGAGCTCGGATTCCAGATCTCCGCCACGCGCGGCACCTGCCGTTCGATCAGTGCCGCCGGCATCGAGTGCGGCATCGTCAACAAGGTCAAGGAAGGGCGCCCGCACATCGTCGACATGATCAAGAACGGCGATTTCTCGCTGATCATCAACACGACCGAGGGCAAGCAGGCGATCATCGACTCGGCGTCGATCCGCAGCACCGCGCTGCAGCACAAGGTCAGCTACACGACCACGATTTCCGGTGCCGAGGCGACCGTGCTGGCCCTGCAGCAACCGGATGAACTCAACGTACACAGCCTGCAGGAACTGCACCGCTGAGGAACGCGACGATGGACAAGCATCCCATGACACGGCAGGGCGCTGAGCGCCTGCGCGCCGAACTGAACGAACTCAAAACGGTCAAGCGGCCGGCCGTGATCGCCGCGATCGCCGAGGCGCGTGCACACGGTGACCTGAAGGAGAACGCCGAGTACCACGC
>JAGRGW010000249.1 GCA_020445315.1 Gammaproteobacteria bacterium | reverse complement strand
CAATCCTTTTTCTTTCAACTGGTTATAGCGTCTTTTTGCGCGCTCCGCAGCGCTTGCGGTAAGAAATATCTTGACCCCGGCCTGTGGAAAAACCGTCGTGCCCATGTCGCGCCCGTCGGCGACCAGCCCCGGCGGCTGCGCGTAATCGCGTTGCCATTGCAGCAGGGCCGCGCGTACACCGGGCATCGCGGCGACCTTCGAGGCGTTGTTGCCGGCGGTCTCGGTGCGGATGTCGTTGGTCACCACGCGACCCTCGAGGCGGATCTCGTCCCCATCAAACTCGACATTAAGATTCGATGCCAAGTCACTGATTTGGTTTTGATCATCGAATCCCATGTTGCGCAGCGCAACGGCATGACCGACGAGCCGGTACAGGGCGCCGGAATCGAGCACCCGCCAACCGAGCGCCGCGGCGACGCGTTGCGTGACCGTGCCCTTGCCGGACCCGCTCGGGCCGTCGATCGCAATCACCGGCACCGCGTCACCCATCGTTCGACTCCACCGCGCAGCCCACCCCGGCGGCGAGATCGACGAAGCGCGGGAACGAGGTGTTCACGTTGGCGCAGTCGTCGATGTGGATCGGCGCCGACGCACGCAGGCCGGCCATCGTGAACGCCATCGCGATGCGGTGATCGCCGTGGCTGTCGACCCGGCCACCACCGATCGGACCACCCTGGATGACGATACCGTCCGGCGTCGGTCGGGCATCGACCCCAACGGCCTGCAGGCCGTCGGCCATCACCTGGATACGGTCGGATTCCTTGACCCGCAGTTCCTCGGCCCCGGTCAGCACCGTCTCGCCGTCGGCACAGGCCGCGGCCACGAACAGCACCGGGAATTCGTCGATGGCCAGCGGCACCTGGTCCTCGGGGATGCGGATACCCTTCAGCGGTGCCGAGCGCACGCGCAGGTCGGCCACCGGCTCGCCGCCGACTTCGCGCCGGTTGCGTATCTCGATGTCGGCGCCCATCAGGCGCAGGATGTTGATGACGCCGTCACGTGTCGGGTTGATGCCGACGTGTTCGAGCAACAGGTCGGAACCCTCGGCGATGCTGGCGCCGACGAGAAAGAAGGCCGCCGACGAGATATCGGCCGGGACGTCGATCGCGCAGGCGCGCAACGTGCCGCCGCCGTCGATGCAGGCGCGCGCGCCGTCGCGCCGAACCGGGTAACCGAAGCCCTGCAGCATGCGCTCGGTGTGATCGCGCGTCGGCGCCGGCTCGGCAACGCAGGTGGTGCCATCGGCGTACATGCCGGCCAGCAACAGGCAGGACTTGACCTGGGCGCTGGCCACCGGCATCGCGTAGTCGATCGGGCGTAACCCGTCGACCGGGTGGATGCGCAGCGGCGCGGTGCCGTTATCGGCGGTGTCGATGCGGGCGCCCATCTCGGCCAGCGGCGCCGTCACGCGCTTCATCGGTCGCTTGCTCAGCGAGGCGTCGCCGACCAGCGTCACGTCCAGGCCCTGGCCGGCCAACAGGCCGGACATCAGGCGCATCGACGTGCCCGAGTTGCCGAGGTCGAGCGCCGCGGCCGGCGCCCGCAGACCGTGCATGCCGACACCGTGGATCCTGACCCGTCCCCCGTCCGGCCCCTCGATGCGCACGCCCATGTCGCGGAACGCACGCAGCGTCGCCAGGCTGTCTTCACCTTCGAGGAAACCCTCGACCTCGGTCACACCTTCGGCCAGCGCCCCGAGCATGATCGAACGGTGCGAGATCGACTTGTCACCGGGCACCCTCAGCGTGCCCGACAAAACACCGCCGGGACGCGCGGTGAAGCTCGTGTTGCTGTTGCTCAATGCGTTTTCCTGCCTGCTCGCGGGTCGCAAAGGCTAGTGGCGATGGCGCAAAAAGACAAGCTTTTTTAATGAAAAACACATGCTTAGGCGCAACACAGCGATCCTTCGGACAGGCCCGCTCAGTCGAGCAGCAGCGGCACCACCGTCTGCACCGCGGTGGCACGTCGCTCGGTGCCGTCGTCGACGCCGTCACCGTCGCTGTCGCGGCGCGTCGGGTCGGTGCCGAACCGATACTCCTCCCGGTCGGTCAGGCCATCGCCGTCGTCGTCGCGCGAGGCATTCGCCGCCGACCGGGGATCGCGCCCGAACGACAGCTCCCAGGCGTCCGGCAGGCCGTCGTTGTCGTCGTCGGGATCGCAGGCGTCGCCGAACCCGTCGCCCTCGTTGTCCTGCTGGCCGACGTTCGCGACCTGCCGGCAGTTGTCGACGCCGTCGGGCACGCCGTCGTCGTCCATGTCGTCGTCACCGGGATCGCTGCCCAGCGTGTATTCCTCGCGGTTGCTGAGCCCGTCGCCGTCGCTGTCGACGTCGGCGTCGTCCCCGTCGAGTGGGTCGAGGCCGTTGTCCCGCTCCCAGCCGTCGGGCAGGCCGTCACCGTCGCTGTCGGGATTGCCGGGCAGCGTGCCCAGGGTCAGCTCCTCGCCGTCGTCGAGGCCGTCGTCGTCGCTGTCACGGCGTGCCGGATGGGTGCGCTCGCGGTACTCGTCCAGGTTGCTGAGGCCGTCCTGGTCGGGGTCGAGCGCGGCGTCGGCCGCGGACAACGGATTGAGTTCGTACAGCGTCTCGAATGCGTCGGTCATGCCGTCGCCGTCGGTGTCGGTCGGGTCGGCCAGCACGCGCAGCGCCAGTGCGCCGATGTAGACGTCGCGCAGCGCCGGCGTCGCGCTCGTCGCACGAAACGCCAGCACGACCTCGGTGTCATACAACGGCACCTCGGTTGCCGCGATCTGCAGCATCATGGTCTCGCTCTCACCCTTGTTCAGCGTACGCGGACTGCAGGCCGCGAGGCCGTCCTGGATCTGGCACAGCGAGGGCCGCAGCACGAATGCCGTGGCGTGCAGCAGTTCGGTCGGGTCCTGCAGCAGTTCCACGCCGCCGGCGACCAGGCCGCCCCACCCTTCGGGCACCTCGTTGCTCAGGGTCACCGTGACCTCGATCGGCGTGGCACCCACCTCGTCGGTAGCGGCGCTGACGTCGATCGACAGGTTGACCAGGTCATCCACCGTCACGTCGCGCGCCAGGCACGACTCGCGCTCCTGCTCGTCGCCGACACAGAAGGTGACCTGCTTCGCGCCGACGGAGGCGTAGCGGTGCTCGGCCACGGCCTGGCCCGGGCCGTCCAGGGTCGGCGACGTCAATACCGCGACGCCGTCGATGTACGGCGCATCGCCGCCGCCGGGATCGACGAACCCGCCGGTCTCGTCGATCGGCTCGCCGCTGCCCCACAGCACCCGCGACGCATGCTGTACGGCGCCATCGTCGCGGAAGCTGCCGTCGAGCAGCACCGGGAACCCGCGCCCGATCCGGTCCGGCAGCACCAGGTCGGTCACGACCGGCGGGTCGTCGACCGGCGTCACGCGGATGCTGACCTCGGCCGTCGCCGAATCGAACACGCCGTCGTTGACCCGGAACCGCAGGCGGTCCTCGCCGTGGAAATCCGCATCGGGCCGGTAACTGCGCTGCCCGCCGCTGCCACTGAGCACACCGTGGAAAGGCCCGTCGACGATCTCGTAGCTCAGCGTGTCCAGGCCGTTGAAATCGACGCCGGCGATGCCGTCCGGGTCATCGGCGACGAGGGTGATGTCGACGGCCGTGTCCTCCGGCGTCTCGACAACCCCGTCGATCGCCAGCGGCGCGCGGAAATTGCGCGCCACGGCGATCGTCGCTGTACCGGTGCCGCTGGCGGCGAGCCCGTCCGAGGCGTGGAACGTGAAGCTGTCGGTCGACGAGTGGAAATCGAATGCCGACACGTAGGTCACGGTGACCGAGTCGTCACCGATGTCCTTGAACGGCGATGTCTCGAACACGTGGACGAACGACTCGGCCTGGTCGACGACGTAGAACTGCGTCGAGTTGACCGACACGGCCTTGGGGTTGCCCATGTTGCCGAGCACGAAGCCGGGATTGTCGCCACGGTTGATGCCGCTGCCGGTCGAGATCGCCTCGCCGGCGAAACTGCCGTCGGCGGCGAAACGCTGGATGCGTGCGTTGCCCGAGTCGGCCACGTACAGGGTGTCGTGCGGGCCCATGGCGATGAACTTCGGGTTGTAGAACTGCCCGGGCAGGTCGCCCTCGCTGACACTGCGGGTACAGGTGTCGTCGGTGCAGCTGTAGCCCTTCGAGGTCCCGGTGGACGCGTCACAGGCCTTGTTGCTGCTACCGTCGCAGCGACCCATCCAGCCGACGTAGGCGCCGGGCTCGAACACGCCGTCGTCGCCGAAACCGGAGGCCTCGAACTTGTGGATGCGGTCGGCACAGGTGTCGGCGATGTACAGCGCACCGGTGGAATCCAGCTCCATCGCGAACGCGTCCTTCTGCGAACCGCAGCTGCCGTCGAGGATCGAGGCGCCGCCGTTGAGGATCCCGAGCATGCGGTCGTCGAACAGCCTGACCGTGGCGTTGCTCTGCGGGTTGTCGATGTCTTCGCGGACATCGAACACGAACACCTCGCTCTGGTCGTGCGTGTACAGCAGCCCGCGGCTCGAATCCAGCCGCGCATAGACCAGGCCGTTGACGTTCAGGTTCGGCTGCTGGGTGACGTCCGAACTACTGCTGTCGATCCGCCAGCCGGCGACCTTGTGCTGCGGCGCGAAGTCGATGCCGCTGAACTCGGGTCGCAGCTGGGTCAGGATCAGCTCACGACTGCCGCCCGATCCCTTCAGCTCGATGGTGTAGAGAAAGCCGTCGGGGTCGATGACGAAGGTGTCGTTGGCGCCGTCGTACTCGATCTGGCCGACGAAGTTGCCCTGCGCGTCCCAGCGCGAGATCCGCTCCTTGCTCTGGCCGACGGTGCCGCTGCTGTTGCAGTACCAGAAGCGGTCGATGAAGTAGGCGCTGCCGTCGTCGCCGACCGAGATGAACTTCGGCTCGTGGACCCAGTCCAGGCGGATCGAGTAGCGCTCGGCACCGACACAGACGTTGTCGAAGAACCAGCGGCCCGCCGGCTCGGGGCCATCGAAGGCGTCGGCATACGGACCATCCGGCTGCGTGCGGTAGTCCTCGATGAAGAACGGGTACAGCGGCGCGACGAACTCGCCGTGCCGGGGCCGGTCGACGATCTCGAAGCCGAGCGGGTCGAAACGCCCGTCGAGGAAATCCAGGTCGCTGCCGCGCAGCACCAGGTCGACCGGCTGCGACGTCAGCGTGTCGGCATGGACGTCGTTGACCGTCGGCGCGGTATTGGTGCCGGCACGCTTGACCGTGACCAGCTGCTCGGCGGTCGAGACGTTCGGTGTCGGAAAGGCATGGTCGCTGGCCTCCCAGACGACGGCGGTCCGCGTGTCGACCGGGAATTGCGCCGGCGCGTCGGTCGTGACCACCGGCATCGGGTCGGCCAGGTCGACCACGCGCGGAAAGCCCAGCTCGACGGCCTCGCGACTGATCGCGGCGACCCCGTCGGCGACCTCGACGACCTTGCCCGGTGGCGGCACCATGATCGGCGCCTGCGTGTCGACGATGCGGATCGTCTGCATGGCGTCTGCGCTGTTGACGCCGAGCGAGGCATCTTTCGGGCCCAGGTCGCGCGCGGTCCAGGTTACCTGCGACTCGCCCAGCGGCAGCAGCAACGGCGCGTCGTTGGCCAGGTTGACCGGCCGCTCGCAGCCGTCGCTGGCGACCACGCTGGCGCGCAGGGCATCGACGATGCGCTCCCGGCGCACGCCGCCGAAATCGGTCGCCTCGAACTCGAGTACCGGTTGCAGCACGTCGACTGTGGGCGGCACCTCGTCGAACACCGTAAAGCGTTGCTCGCGCGTGGACCGGCTCCTGGCCCGCTCGGCGCCGAGCAGACCGTCGGCGATGTAGGTGGCGGCCTTGCGCTTGCCGACCCGGGCCAGTTGGCTGATCGCCTCTTCGGCACAGTCGGCCGTGTCGGCGACACACTTTTTGATCGGCACCGAGACCTTCTGCGCCATGCGCACGAAGAAGCGCTTCAAGCCTGCCCTGAGACCCGCCGCCTTGGCCGCGTCGCCGGCATCGGCCGCGGCCTTGGCCGCCGCCTTCGGCTTCGTCGACAGGTCCAGTGGCAGCAGTGCCGTCGGCAACAGCAGGTCGAACACCGGGTCGTAGAAGGTCGTCGCCTGCCACTCGATGCGATGCTGGCCGGCGGGGAACGCCACCGGCAGCGGATCGTCCGGGTCCAACCGGTCTAACAGGACCGCGCCGTCGTAATTCGGCTGGCCCGGGATGTACCGGCTCAGCGCGCCGACCAGCACCTCGGAATTGCCGTGCAGCACGAACGGCGCGCCGAGCGCACCCCAGTCTTCCGGCACCGGCCCGGTGTCGACGAGACCGAACAGGTTCGAGTACAGGTGGCCGTCGCGCGGCAGGTCGAACGCGTAGTGACAGCCATCCGGCGTGTTCGGCGAGACCATGCGGTCGGCCGGTGCGCGCAGCGGCGCGGCCACATCCTTGAGCTCGATGTTCGACGCGATGTCGGCGACCCCGGCCACGGTCGACACCCAGGGGCTGGTCGCAATCCCGGTGGCGACCGCCGACGCGTTGAACGTGGCCAACGCCTGGATCTTGCGCTTGAGCGCGACGTTCTCGACATCGCTGGCGCGGACGAAGACGAAATCGGCAATCGCGACATCGTCGCCACCGCTGTCCTCGTTGAACCGGATCTCGACGAACGGCTCGTCGCTGATGACGCCGATGAAGGTATTGACCGGCAGGCCCGGCAACGCGACTACACCAACCAGCGCGCCGTCCTGGCCGTACAGCGCGATGCTCTCGCCGGCCGTGCCGTGGTTGTCGCGCAGCTCGAAACCGAAGCCGCGCAGCGGCTCGCGACCGGTGACGCGCAGGCGCCAGTCGTCGTTCTCGGCATTGTCGATGTCACCGACCGACAGCGCGTTGTCGAAGTTGGCCAGGTTGCCGGCGCCCTCGTCGTCGTCGAACGTGAAGCCCGTGCTGGTCGAGGTCGCGACCAGTTCGAAGCGGTAGAACAGCCCGGTCGACACGGTATCGAAGGTCAGGCGCGCGCCCTCGCCCGGGCCCTGGATGACGCCGACAGCCGTGTTGCGGCCGGGCGCGGCACCGACCTCGTCGGCCTTGGCCAGGTTGGCTGACGTCGTCTGGAACCGCTCGAACTCGACCAGCTCGTCGCTGAGGTCGATCCGGTCGACGAAGGCATCGAAGTCGCTGTAGAAATCGACGTCGGCCTGCACGGCGAAGGCAGCCAGCCATAACAGCAGCACCAGCACCGCAAGCCGCCACGGCCGGCGCATACCGACATCGCAGCCGCCAGCGCACGCGGTGGCCGGCACCGCTGTCGTGAATGTCACGCGGCTAGCCGTCGGCGCCCGTGATGCCGTCCACGTAGCGGTCGCGCGCCGCCTTGGCGCGTTCGAAGATCTCCAGCAACTGGTCGCCGTCCGACGCGGAGATCATCTGCGCCAGTTCTTGCAGCTCACCGGCGAAGGCCGCCAGCATCGGCCCCAGCGCCTCGCGGTTGGCCACGCAGATGTCGCGCCACATGACCGGGTTGCTCGACGCGATCCGCGTGAAATCGCGGAAGCCGCCGGCGGCGTAACGGAAGATCTCGTCGTTCTCCTTCATCCGCGCGAGCAGGTCGACGAGACCGAACGCCAGCATGTGCGGCAGGTGGCTGGTCGCGGCCAGCACCTCGTCGTGATGCGCCACCGACATCTCGGTGACCTCGGCGCCGCAGGCCTCCCACATCGACCGCACGCGCGCGATGTCGGCGGCGGCGTTCTCCGCCAGCGGCGTCAGGATGATGCGCCGGTCCCGGTACAGTTCGGCAAACGAGGCCGCGACGCCGTTGCGCTCGGTGCCGGCGATCGGGTGACCCGGCACGAACCGCGACAACAGTTGCGGCGCGGCCGCCCGACAGTCGGCGACGACGCTGCCCTTGGCGCTGCCGCCGTCGGTGATGACGACGTCCGGGCGCACGGCATCGGCCATCGACGCGAACGCAGCGCGCATCGCACCGAGCGGCACGGCGAGAAAGACGACATCGGCATCGGCCACGGCATCGGCGACATCGAAGGTAAAGCGGTCGATGACGCCGAGTTCGACGGCCTGCTCCAGGTTCGCCCTGCCGCGACCGCAACCCACGATCTCACCGACCTGCCCCGCCGCCCGCAGCGCACGCGCCAGCGACCCGCCGATCAGGCCGACGCCGATGATCGCGAGCCTGCCGATAGCGGCGCTCAAATGACCTGCTCCAGCGCGGCGAGGAAGCGCGCGTTCTCCTCCGGCAGGCCGATACTGACCCGCAGGTGGTTGGGCAGACCGTAGTTGGCGACCGGACGGGTGACCACGCCGAGACGCAACAGCGCCTGGTCGACCGGGCCGGCCTCGCGGCCAAGGTCGATGGTCAGGAAATTGCCAACCGACGGGATGAACGGAAGACCGAGCCGGGTGACTCCCTCCGTCAGCTGCCGCATGCCCAGCCGGTTCAGTTCGACCGAGCGCGCGAGAAAATCGCGGTCTTCGAGCGCCGCCAGCGCGGCCGCCTGGGCCATGCTGTCGACATTGAACGGCTGGCGTACGCGGTTGAGCAGGTCGGCGAGGTCCGGATGCGACAGGCCGTAGCCGACTCGCAACGCGGCCAGGCCGAAGGCCTTGGAGAAGGTCCGCGTGACCACGAGGTTGGGGAAATCGCCGAGCCATTGGCTCGTGTCGGGGTGATCCGCCTCGTCGACGTATTCGAAGTAGGCCTCGTCGATGACGACGATGACCTGTGCCGGCACCGACTCGACGAACGCGCGCAGCGCATCGCCGGCCAGCCGGGTGCCGGTCGGGTTGTTCGGGTTCGCGATCCAGACCACGCCGGTGTCGTCGCCGACCAGCGCGCGCATGGCGTCGAGGTCGTGACCATGGTCGACGGCCGGCGCGACCTTGAGCGTCGCACCGACGGCCATGCTGCTCAGCGGGTAGACCGCGAACGCATACTGCGAGAACAGGCTCTCGCGCCCCGGCCACAGGAACACGCGCGCGATCATGTCGAGCACGTCGTTCGATCCGTTGCCGACCGTGACGCAGGCCGGCTCGACGTCGTGCCGCGCCGCAATCGCCCGCCTGAGCTCGAACGCACCGCCATCGGGGTAACGGCCGACCTGCCCGACCTGGTCCAGCATCGCCTGCCGTACCAGCGGACTCGGCCCGAGCGGATTCTCGTTCGACGCCAGCTTGATCGAACCCTTGATGCCGAGCTCGCGCTCGAGCTCCGACAACGGTTTGCCCGGCACGTACGGTGTCAGGCCGGCGATGCCGGGAGCGGTCTGATCGATGAATCGGTTACTCATGCTTGGGTTGCCCGGTCGAAAACACCCGTGTGTCGGGTAGGAAATGGAGCCAAGCGCTATACCGCGCGCTCCAGACTAACGGCATCATGGCACAGCGACGGCCTTCCCACCGGAATGGGATCACGGTGCCTACAGGACAGCCTTCGGATAAGAACCGAGTTCCTTGTACATACCCGCGTGCCGCTTCAGGTCATCCAGCGCCGGCGCAACACCCGGGTCGTCCCGGTGGCCGTTGATGTCGACGAAGAACACGTAGTCCCAGTTTCCGCGCCGCGACGGCCGCGACTCGATCCGGGTCATGCTGATGCCGTGATCGGCCAGCGGCGCCAGTAACTGGTACAGGCCGCCGGCCTCGTTGCGCGTCGACAGCAGCAGGCTGGTCTTGTCGTCGCCCGACGGCGGCACCGCCTGCTGGCCGATGACGAGGAAGCGCGTCGTATTACTGGCCTCGTCCTCGATGTTGGGCACCAGCACGCCGAGCCCGTAGAGTTCGGCCGCCATGGCGCCCGCAATGGCGGCCGCATCGCCCGACCTGGCTGCGCGCCGCGCCGCCTCGGCGTTGCTGCCGACGGGTATCCGCTCGACCGCCGGCAGGTGACGATCCAGCCAGCCGCGACACTGCGCCAGCGACTGCTGGTGCGAGTACACGACCTTGATCTGCTGCAGGTCCTTGCAGGTACCGAGCAGGTTGTGATGGATACGCATCGTGACCTCGCCACAGATACGCAGCGTCGAGTTCAGAAACATGTCGAGGGTATGGCTGACGACCCCCTCGCTCGAGTTCTCGACCGGCACCACGCCGTAGTCGCAGATGCCGTTCTCGACTTCCTGGAACACGTCGGATATCGCCGCCAGCGGCACGGTGGTCACGGCGTGGCCGAAATGCTTCATCGCGGCCGCCTGGGTGAATGTCCCCTCCGGCCCCAGGTAGGCGACCTTCAGCGGCATCTCCAGCGCCAGACACTCGGACATGATCTCGCGGAACAGGCGCGCCACCGACTCGTCGTCGAGCGGCCCCTGGTTGCGCGCCTTGACCGCACGCAACACCTGCGCCTCGCGCTCGGGCCGATAGAACACCGCGTTCGGATCCGACGCCAGCTTGATCCGGGCCACTTCCTGGGCGGCCTCGGCACGCCGGTTCAGCAGGTCCTGGACCTGGCGGTCGATTTCGTCGATCCGCTGCCGGATCTCGTTGAGCTTCTGCTCTTCGGTCATCGCTTCGGGTCAGGCACAACCGAGGCAGCGGACGGACAGCACGCCGTCGATACCCTTGATCCGCTGCATCGCCGACTCGTTCGGCTCGCCGTCGACATCGATCAGCGTCACGGCCAGTTCGCCGCGCGACTTGTTCAGCATGTCGATGATGTTCAGGCCGGCCTCGGCGAGGTCGGTCGAAATCTGGCCGAGCATGTTCGGCACGTTGCTGTTGACGACGGCGATCCGCCAGCCCGTGTCGGTACGCGGCAGGTTGATCTCGGGAAAATTGACCGAGTTGGTCACGTTACCGTTCTCCAGCCATTCACGCACCTGGTCGGCGACCATGATGGCGCAGTTCTCTTCGGCCTCCGACGTCGAGGCGCCGAGATGCGGCAGCGTGATGACCCGCGGGTGGTCTTTCAGCAGGTTGCTGGGGAAATCGCAGATGTACGCGTACAGCCTGCCGTCGTCGAGTGCCTCGACGGCCGCCTCGTCGTCGATGATGCCGTTGCGGGCGAAGTTCAGCAGCACCGACCGCGGCCGCATCAGGCGCAGGCGCTCGGCATTGATCATGTTGCGCGTCGCGTCGGTGAGCGGCACGTGGAAGGTGATGAAGTCGGCACGCGAGACCAGGTCGTCGACGGACAGCGCCTGTTCGACGTCGGCATCGAGCGCCCAGGCCGCGCGCACGGTGATGGTCGGGTCGTAGCCGATGACCTTCATGCCGAGCGCACGCGCCGCGTTGGCGACCTTGACCCCGATCGCGCCCAGGCCGATGACGCCGAGCGTCCGCCCCGGCAGTTCGAAGCCGACGAAGTTTTTCTTGCCCGCCTCGACGTTCTTGTTGATCGCGGCATCCTCGCCTTCCAGGCCGGTCGCGAAGCGCCAGGCCTGGCCGATGTTGCGCGCCGCCATCAGCATGCCGGCGATGACCAGTTCCTTGACCGCGTTGGCATTGGCGCCCGGGGCATTGAACACCGGCACACCCATCGTCGTCATCCGGTCGACCGGGATGTTGTTGACGCCAGCCCCGGCGCGACCGATCGCCTTGACCGACGGCGGCAGTTCGAGGTCGTGCATCTTGGCCGAGCGCACCAGGATGGCATCTGGGTTGCTGATCTCCGACGCGATTTCGTAGGCGTCCCGTGGCAGGCGGTCGAGGCCGGCCACCGAGATATTGTTCAGTGTCTGGATCTTGTACATCGTTTCAGGGTTCCCCGTGTCGTTCCCGCGCGGTTGGTTGTCGGTGCGTCAGGCCTTGGTCCGCTCGAACTCGCGCATGAAATCGATCAGCGTCGCGACACCCGCCTCGGGCATGGCGTTGTAGATGCTGGCCCGCATGCCACCGACCGAACGATGGCCCTTCAGGGTCTTCAGCCCGGCCTCGCCCGCCAGCTTCAGGAACTCGGCATCGAGCTCGGCGTTGGCCAGCGTGAACGGTACGTTCATCCACGAGCGGCATGCCGGGTCGACCGGGTTGTTGTAGAAGGCCGATTCGTCGATGGCCCGGTACAGGCTCTCGGCCTTGCGCTGGTTGATCGCGGCCATGCCGGCCAGGCCACCCTGCGCCTTCAGCCACTTGAACACGAGGCCGGCGAGGTACCAGCCGTAAGTCGGCGGCGTGTTGTACATCGACTCGGCGTCGGCATGTGTCCGGTAGGTGAACATGGCCGGCGTGCCCGGCAGCGGATCGCCGACCAGGTCGTCGCGCACGATGACGATGGTCAGACCGGCCGGGCCGATGTTCTTCTGCGCGCCGGCATAGATCAGGCCGAACTTCGACACGTCGACCGGGCGCGACAGGATCGTCGACGACATGTCGGCGACCAGCGGCACGTCGCCCGTTTCGGGCACGTAAGGGAACTCGACGCCCTCGATGGTCTCGTTCGGCGTGTAGTGCAGGTAGGCGGCATCGGCCGAGACCTCGAAGCCGTCAGCGGCCGGCACGGTCGTGAACTTGCCGTCGATCTCGCGATCGGCGGTCACGGCCACGTCACCGAAGCGCTTGGCCTCGGCGATCGCCTTCTTCGACCAGGACCCGGTGCGGAAGTAATCGGCCTTGCCGGTCTTGCCGATCAGGTTCATCGGGATCATCGCGAACTGGCTCGACGCCCCACCCTGCAGGAACAGCACCTTGTAGTTGTCGGGGATCGCCATCAGCTCGCGCACGTCGGCCTCGGCCTCGGCCGCGATCGACATGAACTCCTTGCCGCGGTGGCTCATCTCCATGACCGACATGCCGGAGCCCTGCCAGTCGAGCATCTCGGCCTGGGCCTGCTTCAGAACGTCCTCGGGGAGCGCTGCCGGACCAGCGCTGAAATTGAATACTCGTGCCATTGGATCTGGATCCTGGTCGTTGATTGAGATTGGTGGGGCGAATCCACGCGGCCGAACAACAGGGTCCCCGTATGCCGCAGCGCCGGGAATCGACCGGCCGTCCGCCGATCCACCCGATGATGCCCCCGCCCGTGTTGCGTATGCGCTATGACTCGCCGTTGTCTTCGTCGTCCGCCGCGGCCTGTTCGTCCTGCTCGGTCGCTTCTTCCAGCGCCTCGATGCGTTCGATGCCGATGAGTTTCTCATCTTTCGACAGCCGAATCATCGTCACACCCTGGGTATCGCGTCCCATCTGCGAGACGTCGGCGATCCGGGTGCGAACCAGGGTCCCGCCGTCGGTGATCAGCATTATCTCGTCGCTCTCGTCGACCCGCACGGCACCGATCTGCGCGCCGTTGCGGTCGGAGGTCTTGATCGAGATGACGCCCATGCCGCCGCGGCCCTTGACCGGGAACTGGTCGATGGCGGTGCGCTTGCCGAAGCCGTTCTCGGTCACCGTCATGACATCGCCCTCGTTGCCAATGATCAGCGAGATCACGCGCTGGTCCCTGACCAGCTTGATGCCGCGCACACCGCAGGCCGTGCGGCCCATCGCGCGCACGTCGGATTCCTGGAAGCGGATCGCCTTGCCGGCCGTCGTGAACAGCATGATGCTCTGGTGGCCGTCAGTGATGTCGACGCCGATCAACTGGTCTTCCTC
>JAGRGW010000248.1 GCA_020445315.1 Gammaproteobacteria bacterium | reverse complement strand
GCCGCAACAAGCTGCGTGAAGCGGCCATGCGCGGTGATGTGCCGGGCCTGAAAAAAGCCAGCTGGTAAATTCAGCTAGCCTTTTTTATAAAATTCGGCTATATTGCGCGGCTCCCTCAAGCAGGGGGCTTTTTTCGTACAACCGGGTATCACGTCCCAGCGGGGCGGTTTTGACCCTACAGGAGTTGCTCAATGAGCATGTCAGATCCGATCGCGGATATGCTGACGCGTATTCGTAACGGCCAATCGGCAGGCAAGGCCAGCGTGCGCATGCCTGCGTCGAAGCAGAAGATGGCCGTCGCGCAGGTTCTCAAAGACGAAGGCTATATCCTCGATTTCGGTTCCAGCGAACTCGACGGCAAACCGGCCATCGAAATCAGTCTCAAGTACTTCCAGGGTGCACCGGTCATCGACTACATCAAGCGTGTCAGTCGGCCCGGTCTGCGTATCTATAAAGGTCGTGAAGACCTGCCGAAGGTGCGCGGCGGCCTGGGTATTGCCATCATTTCGACGTCGAAAGGCGTGATGACCGACCGCGAGGCCCGTAAGCAGGGCCACGGCGGCGAAGTCGTCGCCTACGTTGCCTGACGGGGAGGTTGTCATGTCTCGTATAGCAAAGGCACCGATCACCGTTGCCAAGGGCGTCGATGTGAAGATCGACGGTCAGCACATCACCGTCAAGGGCGGCAAAGGCAGCCTGGAGCTCGACGTGCACCCGACCGTATCGGTCAAAACCGAGGACGGCGTGCTGACGGTTACCCCGGTGGACGACTCTGCCTGGGCCATGGCCGGCACGATGCGGGCGCTGCTCGCCAATATGGTCACCGGTTGTGGTGAGGGCTTCCAAAAGAAGCTGCAGCTCGTCGGCGTCGGTTACCGTGCACAGGGCAAGGGCAAGGTGCTGAATCTGAGCCTGGGCTTCTCGCACCCGATCGACTACGCCGTGCCCGAGGGCATCACGATCGAAACCCCGTCGCAGACCGAGATCCTGGTGTCCGGCAGCGACAAGCAGCGCGTCGGCCAGGTGGCCGCGGAGATTCGCGCATTCCGTCCGCCGGAGCCCTACAAG
>JAGRGW010000247.1 GCA_020445315.1 Gammaproteobacteria bacterium | reverse complement strand
TACATCGAGATCTGGAACCTCGTGTTCATGCAGTTCAATCGCGATGCCAGTGGCGAAATGACTCCCTTGCCGAAGCCATCGGTCGACACCGGCATGGGTCTGGAGCGGCTCGCTGCCGTGCTCCAGCACGTGCATTCGAACTACGAGATCGACCTGTTCCAGGCCTTGATCAAGGCGGCTGCCGAGGCAACCGGTACCACGGATCTCGATGCCAAGTCGCTGCGCGTCATCGCCGATCACATCCGCTCCTGCGCATTTCTCGTCGTCGATGGTGTCACGCCCGGCAACGAGGGTCGCGGGTACGTACTCAGGCGGATCATCCGGCGTGCCATTCGGCATGGTTACCAGTTGGGGCAGCGGCGTCCGTTCTTCCATGCGCTGGTCGAACCGCTGATCGGGCAGATGGGGTCGGCCTATCCGGAACTCGTGCGTGCGCAGGATCACGTGGTCAGGGTGCTCAGGCACGAGGAAGAGCGTTTCGCGGAAACGATCGAGCAGGGCATGCGTATCCTCGACCAGGCGATCGGTGAGATCCAGGGCAAAACGATCCCGGGCGAGGTGGTGTTCAAGCTGTACGACACGTTCGGCTTTCCGACTGACCTGACCGCCGACATCGCGCGTGAACGTGGCCTGGAGATCGACGTCGACGGCTTCGAGACGGAAATGGAGGCGCAGCGCAATCGCGCCCGCGCAGCCAGCCAGTTCGGCGTGGAACAGGCGGTGGAGTTCGACATCGAGGGTGATACCGACTTTACCGGCTACGAGCGCCTGCAGGATCACGCCACCGTCGTCGCGCTGTTCAGCGATGGCGAGTCGACCGATCGGCTCGACAGCGGCCAGCGCGGAACAGTGGTGCTGGACCGGACGCCGTTCTACGCTGAATCGGGCGGCCAGGTCGGCGACAGGGGCGTACTGCGCGTCGCTGGTGGCGCCGAATTCGTGGTCCACGACACGCGCAAGCAGGCGGGCACCGTATTCACCCACGTCGGGGAGCTGAACGCCGGTGAACTCCACGTCGGTGACAGCGTCCAGGCCCAGGTGGACGCGGAGCGGCGCGCCGCCACGGCACTCAATCACTCGGCCACGCACCTGCTCCACGCAGCGTTGCGGCAGGTCCTCGGCGATCACGTATCGCAGAAAGGCTCGCTGGTCGACGCAGAGCACCTGCGTTTCGATTTCTCGCACTTCGAGCCGGTCAATCGCGAACAGCTGATCGAAATCGAGCGCCTGGTCAACGCGGAGATCCGCAACAACCACATGGTCGAAACCCGCATCATGGCGCTCGACGATGCCAAGGCGGCTGGCGCGATGGCCCTGTTCGGCGAGAAGTATGACGACCAGGTGCGCGTGCTTCGGATGGGGGCGTTCTCGACCGAGCTGTGCGGCGGTACCCACGTCAAGGCGCTGGGCGACATCGGCCTGTTCCGAATCACGCTCGAGACCGGTATCGCATCCGGTGTGCGCCGGATCGAAGCGGTGACCGGCGGTGATGCCGTGGTCGCGATGGAAGCCGACGAGGAACGGCTGCTGCGCATCGGCAGCCTGATCAATGCCGGCAAGGATGAACTTGAGGACAAGATGTCCAAGTTGCTGGATCGCAACCGCAAGCTCGAAAAGGAACTCGAACAGATCAAGTCGAAACTGGCCTCGGCGGCGGGTGCCGACCTGGCGTCGCAGGCCGTGGATATCAACGGGGTTAAGGTGCTGGCGGCGCCGCTCGACGGTGCGGACCCCAAGTCCCTGCGCGACACCCTGGACAAGCTGAAAGACAAGCTCGGCAGTGCGGTTATCCTGCTGGCCGCGGTGAACGGCGACAGGGTCAATCTTATCGCCGGCGTCACCAAGGACCTGACCGACCGCTGCAAGGCGGGCGATCTGGTCAAGGTGGCGGCGGAAAAAGTCGGTGGCAAGGGTGGCGGCCGGCCCGACATGGCCCAGGCCGGTGGGTTGGACCCGGCAGGTGTCCCGGAAGCTGTCGCGCTGGTTCGGGGCTGGGTGGCCGAAAGGCTTTAACAGCGGGGCCAACTGTTGTTTAATCAGCGCCTTTTCCAGACGAATGCGGCGCATTAGCAGGTTGAAGAAGGCATGGCCCTGATTGTTCAGAAATATGGTGGCACGTCGGTCGGTTCGGTCGAACGTATCCAGAATGTTGCGGATCGGGTGAAGCGGCATCGCGACGCAGGCGATGACGTCGTCGTCGTTGTTTCCGCCATGTCAGGTGAAACCAATCGCCTGATCGGACTCGCCAGCGAAATCAGTCCCAACCCGAGTCCGCGCGAAATGGACGTGCTGGTCTCGACGGGGGAGCAGGTCACTATCGCCCTGCTGTGCCTGGCGTTGCACGAGATCGGTTGCGAGGCACGGTCGTATACGGGTGGCCAGGTCCACATCCTGACCGACAGCGCGCACTCGAAAGCCCGGATCATGGACATCGAGTATGAGCGGGTCTGTTCTGACATCAAGGCCGGGCGTGTCGTCGTCGTGGCCGGTTTCCAGGGAGTCGATCCCGCGGGCAACATCACGACGCTCGGTCGGGGCGGCTCCGACACCACGGCCGTCGCCATGGCGGCGGCGCTGAAGGCCGATGAGTGCCAAATCTTTACCGATGTCGACGGGGTTTACACCACCGATCCCAGGGTCGAGCCCAAGGCGCGCAAACTCGACCGCATCACTTTTGAAGAGATGCTGGAGATGGCGAGCCTGGGTTCCAAGGTACTGCAGATCCGGTCGGTCGAGTTCGCCGGCAAGTACAATGTCCCGTTACGCGTGTTGTCGAGTTTTGAAGAGGGCGGCGAAGGCACCCTGATTACGTTGGAGGAAGATGGCGTGGAAGCGGCGAAAATCGCGGGTATTGCGTTCAATCGCGACGAGGCGAAACTGACGATACGGGGTGTGCCGGACCAGCCGGGCGTGGCCTACAAGATCCTGGGTCCGATTGGTGAAGCCAATGTCGAAGTCGACATGATCGTGCAAAACATTGCCAATGACGGGACCACGGACTTCACGTTCACCGTGAACAGGACCGATCACAAGAAGGCTTCGCGGATCCTCGAGGCGACAGCCTCTGAACTGGGCGCACGCGAAGTGGTCAGCGATGATCGGATCGTCAAGATCTCTCTGGTCGGCGTCGGAATGCGTTCGCATGCCGGCATCGCCGCCAAGATGTTCGAGACGCTGTCCAAAGAGGGCATCAACATTCAGATGATCTCGACCTCGGAGATCAAGATCTCTGTTGTCGTGGATGAAAAATACCTCGAACTGGGTGTCAGATCCCTGCACGAAGCATTCGGTTTGGCCGAGGAAGCCTCTGCCTGAGCGCTTTTTTCCTTCTGCTAAGCCCTTTTCATTGCTAGAATCGCGGGCCCCCGAACAAAAACAAAAAACGGGCTTGGTTGGCAAACGAACACATGGGGCGTGGCGAATGGATCATGGATAGCCCGGTCTGTGTGTAGGACAGGAGTAGATCCATGTTGATTCTGACACGCAGGGTTGGTGAAACCCTGATGATCGGCGACGAGGTTACCGTCACCGTTTTGGGCGTCAAAGGTAACCAGGTACGTATCGGCGTGAATGCGCCACGTGACGTTTCGGTGCATCGTGAAGAGATCTACGATCGCATCAAACGGGAGAACGGGCACGAAGAGTGACCCGAGGCCGGCGCCAACCGGCGCCGGTAACAATTTTCGGAGAGATGGCCGAGCGGCTGACAAGACAGCCCTGGCTGTCGCAGAACGTCGCCTTGCAAAGGCGACGGCCCCGAAGGGGCGAGGGACGTAGTCCCGAGTAGTCGCGCTCCCCGGCATGACCCGCAGGGCCATTGGAGCGCCAGAAACAGTTTGTGGAGAGATGGCCGAGCGGCTGA
>JAGRGW010000246.1 GCA_020445315.1 Gammaproteobacteria bacterium | reverse complement strand
TCCAGTCCGGCAACGATGCCAGCGTCGCTCTGGCCGAGCACATCGCCGGCAGCGAGGACGCTTTTACGAACCTGATGAACGATCACGCCCGTCGACTCGGCATGCTGGACACGCATTTCGTCAACGCCACCGGCCTGCCGGACCCGCAGCATTACACGACCCCGGCGGACATCGCCAAGGTCACGGCAGCGATGATCCGCGAGTTTCCCGACTTCTACCGGCTCTACTCGGAGCGCGAGTTCACGTTCAACGATATCCGCCAACACAACCGCAACACCCTGCTGTGGCGCGACGACTCGGTCGACGGGGTCAAGACCGGACACACCGAGGCCGCCGGCTACTGCCTGGTTGCCTCGGCCAGGCGCGACGCCATGCGCCTGATCTCCGTCGTTATGGGCACCGACAGCGAGAAGGCGCGGGCGGCGGAAAGCCAGGCACTGCTGAACTACGGGTTTCGTTTCTACGAGACCCATCGCCTGTACGGCGCCGACAGCGCGCTGACGCGCACGCGCGTCTGGATGGGCGATCGCGACGAGGTCGCGCTGGGCCTGACGCGCGACCTCTACGTGACGATACCCCGCCGCCAGTATGACAAGCTCGAGGCCCGCACCGAGATACGCGCACCGCTGACCGCACCGCTGCAGCAGGGCCAGGCCCTCGGCGAAGTGGTCATCGAACTCGAAGGCGAACTGGTTGCGCGTCAGCCGCTGGTGGCCCTGCAAGCGGTTGCCGAGGGTGGCCTGTGGCGAAAAACCGTCGATACTGTACTGATGATGCTGGAATGAGCGCGGATATCTGAACATGAGCAAAGAACTGCTGGCCTACGTCAACGGCCAATACCTGCCACAGAGCCAGGCGAGCCTGCCGATCATGGATCGCGGACTGCTGTTCGGCGACAGCGTGTACGAGGTGATCCCTGCCTACGGCGGTATCCCGTTCCGGGTTGAACACCATCTGCGCCGCCTCGATCGCAGCCTCAACGCAATCCGCGTGCGTAACCCGCTGAGCACCGAGGCCTGGCACGCCGTGTTCGACCGCCTCAGTGCCCAGCTGCAGGGGCAGGACCAGTCGATCTACCTGCAGGTGACGCGCGGCGACAGCCCGGTACGCAACCACGTGATCCCGGCCGGCATCGAGCCGAACGTGGTCGCGTTCACCGCGCCGCTGCCGCCACGCGACACGGCCCGGGTGCTGCAGGGCATTCGCGTCATCACGCTCGACGACATCCGCTGGCATCGCTGCGACATCAAGGCAACGACACTGCTGGCCAACGTCATGGCCCGCGCGAAGGCCACCGACGAGGGAGCCGACGAGGCCATCCTGGTCCGCGACGGCATGGCGATGGAGGGTACCGCCAGCAACCTGTTTGTCGTCAGTAACGGCCTGTTGATCACGCCGCCCGACAGCGACGAGTTGCTGCCCGGCATCACCCGCGACCTGGTCCTGGAGCTTGCTGCGGACGACGGCATCCCCTACGCGCAGGCGACCATCGACGCCGCGGAACTCGCTCATGCCGAGGAAATCTGGCTGACCAGTTCGACGCGCGAAGTCGCGGCGGTAGTGGCGCTGAACGGACAACAGGTCGGCGACGGCACCCCCGGACCGCTGTGGCGCCGGATGGACGCGCTTTACCAGGCCTGCAAGGAGCGCCTGCGTCTCGGTGGGGAATGTCGCGATGACGGATGACGCACAGGGATTCGAGTTTCCGTGCGACTACGAGGTCAAGGCCATGGGGCTCGACGACGGTCGCTTCCACGAGGTCGTTATCGGCATCGTCGAACGTCATTGCGAGACGATCCGCATGGATACGCTGCGTACCCGCGCCAGTCGCGCCGGCAAGTACGTGTCGGTCAGCCTGGTCATCGTCGCCCAGAGCCGGGCGCAGCTCGACGCGATCTACGACGACCTGACGGCACACGACAAGGTGCTGATGCGGCTCTGAGCCGCACGCCCGACATGTCGGCCAAGCCGATCGTCATACACCGCCTGGGCCTGCGCGAGTACCAGCCGACGTGGCAGGCGATGCGCGACTTCACCGACAAGCGAAAAGAAGATACGCCATCGGAACTCTGGCTCGTCGAACACCCACCGGTGTTCACCCAGGGCCAGGCCGGCAAGGCGGAGCACCTGCTGCAGACCGGCGATATACCGGTGGTGCAGACCGACCGCGGCGGCCAGGTCACCTACCACGGACCGGGACAGCTGGTCATCTACCTGCTGTTGTCACTGCGCGAAGCCGGCATCGGTATCCGCGGACTGGTGACCATAATGGAGCAGGCGATCATCGACCTGCTCGGCGCGCGCGGCATCGATGCCGCGGCACGCGCCGATGCACCTGGTGTCTACGTCGGCGGCGCCAAGATAGCCTCGCTCGGCCTGCGCGTGCGGCGCGGTTGCACCTATCACGGGCTCGCCCTCAACGTCGACAACGACCTGTCGCCGTTCCATCGCATCAATCCGTGCGGTTACGCCGGCCTCGAAGTGACCAGCACACGCCAACTCGGCCTCGACGACTCGCTGGCGGCGCTGGGCGAAGAACTCGCGCAACGGCTGATCGATAAACTCGGCTACAGCGCTGCCGGCTGAGCACTTTCGCGGCACCCCTTCCACCAGTAACGCACCACATCAGGGCCCCTCGATGGTGCGGCCCGTCATTTGAAACCCGGCGGTCGATTGTTTAGGGTGGATAGCTCTGCAGAAGCAACTTGGCAGACTGATGTGCGGCATATGTGGTGAGATCCGCTTCGACGGCGAGCAGCCGTCGGTCGATGCAATCGCGCGAATGAATCGCGTCCTGTTCCCCCGCGGCCCTGATGGCAGCGGTATTTTCCAGTCAGGTCATCTTGCCGTTGGCCACCAGCGACTGAAGATACTCGACCTCAGCGAGCATGCGCAGCAGCCGATGATCGACAACGAGCTAGGGCTCGGCATCGTGTTCAACGGCTGCATCTATAATTTCCGTGACCTGCGCACGCAGCTGCGGGCGCTGGGTTACCGCTTTTTCTCCGACGGCGATACCGAGGTCATCCTCAAGGCGTACGCTGCCTGGGGTACGGAATGCGTCGAGCATTTCCATGGCATGTTCGCATTTGCGATCTGGGAACGCGATACAGGACGCGTCGTGCTGGGCCGGGACCGGCTTGGCATAAAGCCGCTGTACATCAGCGAGGACAACGGCAGCCTGCGCTTCGCATCGACGTTGCCGGCGCTGCTGGCCGCCGGCGGTATCGACACCGGGATCGATCCGGTCGCGCTGCACCACTACATGTCGTTCCACGCCGTGGTGCCGGCGCCGCACACCATCATCAGGGGTGTGCGCAAACTGCCGCCGGCGACGGTTCGCGTGATCGAGGCCGACGGTCGCAGCCGTGACCACTGCTACTGGCGCCTGCACTTCGGCCAGGCGGCGGAAGACAGGGAGCGCAGCTACGAGGACTGGCAGGAAATCACGCTGAATGCCCTGCGCCGCGCCGTCGAGCGCCGACTGGTTGCCGACGTGCCCGTCGGCGTCCTGCTGTCGGGCGGGCTCGATTCGAGCCTGATCGTGGGCCTGCTGGCCGAACAGGGACAGAAGGGCCTGAATACCTTCTCGGTCGGTTTCGAGGCCGTCGGCGACGAGGCCGGCGACGAGTTCAAGTACTCGGACATCATTGCCCGGCACTACGCCACCGAACATCACCAGATCCGAGTCGACACCCAGCGCCTGCTGCCGGCCTTGAACGACTGTATCACCGCGATGAGCGAACCGATGGTCAGCCACGACGTCATCGGTTTCTACCTGCTCTCGCAGAAGGTCTCGCAGCACGTCAAGGTCGTACAGAGCGGCCAGGGTGCCGACGAGGTCTTCGCCGGTTACCACTGGTACCCTCCCCTGCAGGACAGCACCGACCCGGTCGGCGACTACGCCCGCGTGTTTTTCGACCGCGACCAGGCAGAGTTCGGCGAAGCAGTTGCCGCTGATTACGTCAGCGAGGACTTCAGCCGCGCGTTCGTCGAACGCCATTTCACGATGCACGGCGCGCAACAACCCATCGACAAGGCGCTGCGAATCGACACCCAGATCATGCTCGTCGATGACCCGGTCAAGCGCGTGGACAACATGACGATGGCCTGGGGCCTCGAGGCGCGCGTGCCCTTTCTCGATCATGAACTGGTCGAACTGGCCGCGCGCATCCCGGCCGAGCACAAGATCGCCGGCGGCGGCAAGGGCGTGCTGAAGGAGGCCGCGCGCAGCGTGATCCCGCACGAGGTCATCGACCGGCCCAAGGGTTACTTCCCGGTACCGGCGCTGAAGTATATCCAGGGCGAATACCTCGACTACGTGCAGGACGCGCTGTCGCAACCGGCCGCACGCCAGCGCGGGCTGTTCCGCGACGGGTACGTCGACATGCTGCTGCAGGACCCGAAGCAGCACATCACGCCACTCCGGGGCTCGAAGCTCTGGCAGATCGCGCTGCTCGAACTCTGGTTCCAGCAGCATGGCCTGTAGGCGCCGCACATGAGCCGCGAAGAACACTACCGCACCCGTCTCGAACGCCAGCGTTCGGCCAGCGTCACGGGCAGGGACCCGCAGCGCTCGGCCGATACGAAGAACAGCCGACTGGATGCCATTGTCGACTGCGGCTGGGGCCGACTGATTTTCGCGCACACGTTCAGCGACAACCACAAGCTGGCCGACGTGCTGCTCGAGGAATCCCCCGGCAAGCGCGACATCGCCTTTTACGTGAGCGACCCGCACGTGCTGCTGGCGCTGGAGCCACAGAACCTGTTTCTCGACCCGTCGCACACCTACCGCTTGTGGCTGGATCGCTACAAGGTCTCGCCGCTGCGCCCGCGGGGGTACACGGTGCGCCTGATGAACAGCCGCGAAGATGCCGAGGGTGCGCGGCGCGTCTACCTGGCGCGGCAAATGATCACGCCCACGGCCGAGTTCATGCACGACAGCCGCTATTCGCGCGTCGTGCAGTTCTTCGTCGCTGCCGACATCCAGTCCGGCGACATACTCGGCGTTGCGACCGGCATCGATCATATCGAGGCCTTTGCGGACCCCGAGAAAGGCGCCAGCCTGTGGGCGCTGGCAGTCGACCCGCAGGCCCGCAACCCGGGTATCGGCCAGGCCATCGTGCGCCACATGGCGGAGTACTACATCGCCCGCAGTCACAACTATCTCGACCTGTCGGTCATGCACGACAACCGCGAGGCGATCCGTCTCTACGAGCGCCTCAAGTTCAAGCGCATCAACGTATTCACCGTAAAGAACAAGAACTCGTTCAACGAACCGCTGTTCATCGGCAGCCAGCCGCAGGAAAAACTCAACCCCTACGCGCGCATCATCACGCGCGAGGCACAGCGGCGCGGGATCGGCGTCAACGTACTCGATGCGGAGGCGGGTTACTTCGAGCTGGCGCTCGGCGGAAGGACGGTGACCTGTCGCGAGTCCCTGAGCGAACTGACGACGTCCATCGCCATGAGCCGCTGCGACGACAAGGCCGTGACCCACCGCATCCTGCAGGCCAGCAATCTGCGGGTTCCGGCCCAGGGACGCTGTGAGGACATGCAGGAGGCGGAGAGCTTCCTGGACGAGTACGGCGCCGTCGTGGTCAAGCCGGCGCGTGGTGAGCAGGGCGCCGGCATCAGTGTCGACGTACGCGATCGCGAATCCCTGGCCCTGGCCATGGAGGAAGCACACAAACACAGCGATAACGTGCTGCTCGAGGAATACGTCGAGGGTATGGACCTGCGCATCATCGTCATCGACGGCCGCATGGTGGCGGCGGCCACCCGGCGACCGCCGCGCATCCAGGGCACCGGGCGCGACAGCATCCGCTCACTGATTGAAAAACAGAGTCGGCGCCGGGAGTCGGCGACAGGGGGCGAGAGCCGCATTCCTATCGACCGTGAGACCGAACGTTGTGTCGCCGATGCGGGTTACGAAATGGACAGCATACTGCCGTACGGTGAGTACCTGACCGTGCGCAAGACCGCGAACCTGCACACCGGCGGCACCATTCACGATGTCACCGACGGCCTCAATCCGAAACTGGCCCAGGCCTGCCTGCAGGCCGCCCAGGTGCTGAACATCCCCGTGGTCGGGTTCGACCTCATCGTTCCCGATCACGAAGGCGCCGACTACCACATCATCGAGGCCAACGAACGGCCCGGCCTGGCGAACCACGAGCCGCATCCCACGGCGGAATGCTTTATCGACCTGCTCTTCCCGCAAACGGAAATTCAAAGCAGGGGCTGATCCCTGACAATTCCGACCGACTTTACCCGGAAAGGACCATGACTCCATACCCTGTTGACGTGCATTACCTGAAAAACCTGCTCCTCGACCTGATCAA
>JAGRGW010000245.1 GCA_020445315.1 Gammaproteobacteria bacterium | reverse complement strand
TGGTCACCGCGCCCCAGCCGCCGACCGAGTGCATGCGCACCGTGATCGCGCCCGGTGGCAGCAGGTCCGGGTTCTCCGAACCGCGCAGGGCCAGGCCCTTGATGTTCGGGTAGGCATCGAGCGTGCGCTGGATCCGGATCTCGTCCTTCGGATCGGTCGGTTCGCGGACGAAATCCACGCCGAGGTAGAAGAACTTCTGCTGGTGACCCTCGGGCAGCATGTTTTCGACGGCGGCGATCAGGCCCTCGGGCTGCAGGTCACGCGAACCGAGACCGTAGGCGCCGGAGTACAGGGGCGGCAGGTCGGCGTGCCCCAGTTCGGCATAGCGGGGATACGGCTTGTGGCCCTCGTGCGCCCAGTGCCCGTTCTCCAGGCACTTGGTCAGGGCCGCACGCAACTCGCGCATGATCGGCAGGTCTTCTGCCAGCGGCTGGTCGGTGCGCTCGAGTACGGCGACCCCCTTGCGGCCGCGCATCAGCCCCCCGATGAGATCACCGGGGAACGGCCGGAACATCGTGATGTCGACGACGCCGACCTTGAGCTTGCGCGTCTCGCGCAGGTAGTCGGCGACGGCCTGCGCCTGCACTACCATGCTGCCTTGGCCGACGAGCAGGTAATCGGCATCTTCAGTCTTGTAGGTACCGACCCGGTGATAGCGGCGTCCGGTCAACGCGTGGAACTCGTCCATGACCTCGTCGGCGATACCGGCGATGTGCTCGAAGAAGTAAGGCCGCTGCGCGGCAACCGCCTGCATGTAGGCATCCTGGTTCTGCACCGAACCCGACAGCATCGGGTTGTCGACGTCCCAGACCTCCGGTACGCGGCGGCGCTTGTCGCCGTAGACGATTCGCTGTGCCGGCGTCGGGCTGTCGATGATGTCGTCCGGCCGGCCGCAGAACTCCTCGACCAGTTCGCGCTCGGGGACCTGCAGCGGTTCGATCAGGTGCGTCGTCAGAAAGCCGTCCTGGCCGACGGCGGCCGGCGTCAGCGACAACTCAGCGATCTTGCGCCCGATCAGGTTGAGGTCGGCGGCACCCTGCGCGTTGTTGGCGAACACCTGGAAGAAACCGGTGTCGTCGATGCAGTGGTAGTCGTCGTGACCGCAGTGCACGTTCAGTGAAGCCTTGGTGATCGCGCGACTGCCGATATTCAGCACGTACGGCAGGCGCTTGCCGACCGCGGCATACAGCGACTCGTGCATGAAGGCGACACCCTGCGCCGATGAGAAATTGGTCGCGCGCAGGCCGGTCATCGACATGCCGGCGGTGACCGCGGCGGCAGCGTGCTCGGACTCCGGCTCGACGAAGATCAGCGGCTTGCCGGAGATGTTCAGGTGACCTTTCGCGGTCTCCTCGGCCCAGTACTCACCCATCTGCGTCGACGGCGTGATCGGGTAGGCGCCGGCAGCGTCGGAGGCCTCGCGTTCGCACAGGATCACGGCGCTGTTGCCGTCCATGGCCATGCGGATACCGGGATACTTGAAGGTCTTGTCGTCTTTCTTTTTTCCGAACATCGGAGTGTCCTCAACTCTTTGTCGTTCCGCGTTCAGCCGACCGGCAGCGCGGTTTTCCTGATAACTGGACGGGCGTCACGGCCCTTGCTGGCGGTGCCGTCGGCATCGAGCCAGACAATGGCACCGGTCGGGCAGCGTTCGATCGCGACCCTGGAAGCGAGCCTGTTCTTGCTGTAATCGATCACGGCGAGGTTGTCAGTGACATTGATCAGTCCCTCCGGCGAATCGACGGCGCAGCGCTCGCAGGCGGTACAGATGACCTCGCACTGGGCCTCGGCCTCGTCACCGAAGGCGCGGTTGCGGCAGGCGACCCACAGGCGGTGGCCGACGGGATGGATCTCGAACAGGTCCTTGGGACAGACGTCGACGCAGTCGCCGCAGGCGGTACAGCGGTCGGTGTCAACGACCGGCAGGCCGTGGCGATCGAGGCGGATGGCATCGAAACCGCAAACATCGGCACAATCGCCCATGCCGAGGCATCCCCAGCTGCAGCCCTTGCCGCCACCGGATACCAGCGCCGCGCCACGGCAGCTGTTCAGGCCGTCGTAAGAGGCGCGAATGTAGGCGACATGCGAACCGCCGGCACAGGCCAACCGCGCGACACGCTTCTCGTGCGCGCCCATCGCGACGCCGAGGAAGTCGGCGATAACGCGGTTGGTGTCCTTCGAGTTTACGGTGCACAGGCCGGGGTCGACCTCGCCCCTGACCAGCTGTTCGGCGAACGGCCGACAACCCGGACTTCCGCAGGCGCCGCAGTTGGCCTTCGGCAACAGGTCCTCGACGTCGTCGATGCGCGGGTCTTCGTAGACGAACAGCCAGCGGTTGGCGACGACCAGCACGCCGGCCAGGAACACGCCCAGCGCCGACATGAAGAACACGGCCGTGCCTACGTACTGCAGTGATGTCACCCTTGCCTTCCTCGAAAACGACCGGTCAATGCCGGTTCGATTACTGCTAGACGGCTCGTGGCCGTTTTCGAGACGCCCGGGAGGGTACCCGCTGGCGTCAGACCGGGGCGCGAAGCCCCGTTACTTCATCTCGGAGGGCCGTGGATAGAGGCCCTCTGTCTCGTGTGGGTGAATCCAGTGTATTAGCGAGCCATGAAATTGAAACGTGGCGTTTTCTATAATGTTTATTGATTTTGGCGCAATTGCATACGAGTTATTTGTGCGGCGCACAACTTTTCACGCGCCTGACTGATGCATACTTATTCAATATAATCAATATCTTACTGATATTTATTAAAGCGATTTTTGGACCAAGCCAATTGTTGCAGTGCAACCACGATGGCGGGCAAATCGCCGTGCAATAAAGTTGACTGCAGTCAACTCGCCCAACCTGCATCAATGGGGTTTTGCCGCCCTTAGGAGCATACAGCGGAACCGCGTTCGGCAGCGGGGGCCGCCAGGAACGGGATCGCCGGCGGATGGGTCAGCGTCGGCCCTGCTGCTCGCGCAGATGCTGCAGCTTGCTCAGCACCGTGTTGGCGCGGTCGATGCGGGAGGCGATCTCCTGGTCCTGCGGGTTCAATACCAGCGCGGCCTGCCAGGTGGCCAGCGCGGCCTCGAGCTGTTCGTCGAGGTACAGGTGGTCGCCGAGCTTGACCAGCGCCTCGATCTGCGGGTTGATCGCTTTTTCGGCGGCCTGCCGCAGGTCGGAGATTTCGGGATTGTTCGGCTGCAGGGCGGCCACCTGGTCCAGCGTATCGAGTGCTCGCCGGTAGTCCTCGGCCTCGACCGCCTGCTTGGCATCCTGCAGCATCTCCCTGGCGAGGCGCTGGTCGTCGGCAGGCTGTAACCCGCGCGGCCGCTGCCTCGGTTTGCGCGTCGACGCGGCGGCCGCGAGTTCGCGTTCGGCCGCGTCCAGGCGATCGCCCACCCGCTGCACGACCGCGCGGTCTTCGGCCGTCATCGCCAGTTCGCCGGCCAGCACCTGGCAACGACGCGCCAGTGCGCGCTCGATCTCGACGTGCCATTCACTGCAGGCCAGCAGCGCCGGCAGGCGGCCGTTGAGTTCCTCGCGGGCGAAGATCCGGCGTGATGTCACCAACAGGTCGTCGGGGCGTGCACGCGACAGTGTCTTCAGCCAGTCCAGGCGATTCTTGTTCGCCTCGGCCTCGGCAATCATGATCTGGTCGTCGATCAGGCGCCGCACGCGCTCCCAGCGCTGCTGCAGCTGCTCGCGCTGCAGCAGCAGGCGCGTGTCGTCGGGTGCGCGGCGCTGGGCGCCGTCGATCGCGTCGATCGCCTCCGCCCAGCGGCCCTCAGCCGACAGGCGCCGCGAAGTCGCCAGGGCCCGGTCGACGTCCTCCACCACGACCGCGGGCGCAGGCTTCGCCGGCGCCGGTAGCTTCGGCAGGCTGTCGCAGCCGGCGAGGACCGACAGCGCCACCGCACAGCAGGCCAGGCGAAGACTCATTGCCGGACAGAGGACAGGATGGATTCGATCAACCGGTCTGCCTCGAGATCGCGGGCCACCGCCTCGACGTCCATCTCGCGAATCGCAACCGGTTCACGCCGACCGCGGATCGATGTCGCCCCAAGGCTACGGTAGCGCTCAGCAGACCCCGGAAAACCGTACGACAGCATGCTGTCGCTGATCAGCACGCCGCCCGGATGCGCCATGCTGCACAGGCGGGCGGCGACGTTGACGGTATCGCCGACGACGGTGAACTGCATGCGGTCGGCACTGCCGAGGTTGCCGGCCAGCATGCTGCCGCTGCTGATACCGACGCGGAACATCACCGTCGGCAGGCCGCGCGTCTCACGCAGCTCGTTGATACGGCCGGTCAGGCGCTGGATCAGCATGCCGCAGGTCGTGGCATGCAGGGCATGGTGGCGATGCTCGTCCGGCACACCGAACACGATCATGATGCAGTCGCCGATGAACTTGTCGACGGTGCCGCCGCAGCTCTCGGCCGCGACCGCGAAATAGCCGAAATAGTCGTTCAGCAGCGCTGCCACCTCGACCGGCCGGCGCTGCTCCGACAACTCGGTGAAACCGACGATGTCGCAGAAAAGTACGCTGCCGGTGACATCGCTGCCGCCGGGCACCGGCCGGCACTGCCCGTCGAGCACGTGCCGGGCGACACCGGCCGAGACATAGCGTGACAGCGCCTCCTCGGCCCGGTCGCGCGCACGGACGCCCTCGGCCAGCTTGCTGAAGCTCTGCAACACCCGCCCGATCTCGTCGCGCCTGCCCACGTCGGGCGACGGCGTGCCGGTGTCGAGTTCCTCGCCGACCCTGGCCAGCTGCTGGATGGGTCGCGACAGGCGGTAGGCCAGCGCCGAACCGAGGACGACACCGACCAGGATGAGCAACAGGGTCGAGAAGAACAGGAAACGGACGGTCCGGTTGATGTACGCCTCGAGCGGCGAGCGGTCAAAGGTCACCGTCAGCTGCCCTGCAACGACGTCGTGGAAGCGCACCGGGCTGATGTAGGACGCCGCCGAATAGGCCCCGTTCTGCCACTCCCACGACACGACGCCGTCGCGGCTGGCCGGCACCTCGATGCGCGGCGGTGGCGTCACCCCGGACGAGGCCACGACGTTGCCTTCAGTGTCGCGCAGTTCGACACCGAGGATCAGCGGATCCTGCGCGTGGCGCTTGAGCAGAATCTGCAGCGCGAGTTCGTCGGCCGCCATCAGCGGTTCGCCGCTGATCCTGACCAGCTGCCCGACGATCAGCTGGCTGAAGCCGTTGGCCTGGCTGCGGTAACCGGCCTCCTGCTGCTGGATCAGGTAAAAGCCGAGTACGCCCATCGCCACGACAATCAGCACGGCGATGTTCAGCGACCACTTGAAGCCCAGTGGCAGGGCGGAGTTGCCGTGGCGCACGCCGACTCGGCGCAGCCAGTCGGCATCCTGCTCCGGGCGGGCCGTCGGGGACTGCACGGCTAGGTTGTGGCTGTCGCTGGCGCGGCTCATCGGCATCGTGTCATCGTATCGGCAGCCGTCGGTCGACGGCCGAACCCGGATACTAACGCGGTTCCGCAGCGCGTGGCCAAGCCCACGCCGGGCGACGGCAGTGGCGACCGTTCAGCTTCGGTTCAGGCGCCATGCCGCAGGATGTCCGGGCAGGACAGTCGAAAGGGGGCAAATTTCCATGCATAATCAGGCCGTTGGCCTACTCCTCGTGGTGGCCGTGGTTACCGTCCACGGCCTTACCGGCACACCGTCGCCCGCACCGCCCACGGACACCCGGGTCCAGGACGTCTCTGCGACGGGTCAGCAGCCGACAGGTCATCACCCCGCGCGACCGGCGGCGGAACCCGTCACCGGACCCGGTCGACTGGTGCTGTTTTGAACGCGGGCACAGGCTGACTGCAAGTGCAGACATCCAGCTGCCGGAGCAGAAATGTCGAGAACCCTGATGCGCACACTCTTGCTGATCTGCACCGCCCTGGCCGCGGTGCCGGCACAGGCCGATCGCCCGATGTCACTCGACCAGGCCGTGTCGGAGGCGCGTGAGCGCTACCCGGGCCGGGTGCTGTCGGCCGAGACCGAGCGTCGCAACGGCCACGATCGCCACCGCATCCGCATCCTGACCGACGACGGCCGGGTCAAGCGGCTCGATATCGATCCCGAGTCGGGCCGTCGAATGCAGCGTCCGCCACAGCGCTGAGCCGTCACGTGCGCCTGCTGCTGGTAGAAGACGAACCGAACCTGCGCGGCCAACTGGTGGCACTGCTCAATCGCCAGGGCTACCCGGTCGATGCCGCGCCCGACGGCGAAGAGGGGCTGTTCCTCGGCCGCGAGTACCCGATGGACCTGGCCATCATCGATCTCGGCCTGCCGAAGCTCTCCGGCATCGAGCTGATCCGCGAGTTGCGTCGTCTGGGCCGCAACTTCCCGATCCTGATCCTGACCGCGCGCGACGCCTGGCAAGACAAGGTCGAGGGCCTGGAGAGCGGCGCCGACGACTACCTGACCAAGCCGTTTCACGACGGAGAACTGCTGGCCCGGGTCAACGCCCTGTTGCGCCGCGCCGCCGGCCACGCCAGCCCGGTGCTGCGCAACGCCGGGCTCGAGTTGGACACGACCGCGCAACGCGTCCGCCGCGACGGCAGCGATGTCGACCTGACCGGCCACGAATACCGTATCGTCGAGTACCTGATGCTGCACGCCGGCAAGGTCGTCTCCAAGACCGAGCTGACCGAACATATCTACGATCAGGATTTCGACCGTGACAGCAACGTCGTCGAGGTCCTGGTCGGCCGGATCCGGCGCAAGCTCGACCCCGACGGCAGCCGTAAACCGATCGAAACCCTGCGTGGCCGCGGCTATCGCCTGCAGCGCGACGACCCGTGACCCTGTCGATCTCGCAGCGGCTGGTGATCAGCAGCCTGCTGATCCTCGCCTGCTTCCTGGGACTTGCCGGGGCGGTGCTCGACCGTGCCTACCGAAGCAGCACCGAAAGCGCGCTGCGCGACGAACTGCAGGCGCACGTCTACACCCTGCTGGCCGCCGCCAACGAGGACGCGGTCGGAAGGATGCGCCTGCCGCAGGTGCTGCCGACCCCCGCCTTCAACCGGCCGGATTCCGGGTTGTTCGCCGAGATCGGCGGTGAGAGCGGGAACTATCACTGGCGCTCCGAATCGCTGCTCGGCCGCCCCCAACTGAACGTACTGCCGCAAGGCCCCGGTGACAGCGACTTCCGACTTGAACCGGCCCTGGCCTTGTTCGACCAGGGTGTCGGCTGGGAGGACGACAACGGCATCGCCCACACCTACACGCTGACGGTCGCGAGTGACGGCGCAAGCCTGCGGGCGGCGCAGAAGGCGTTCCGCACCACCCTGCTGTTCTGGCTCGGCGGCATCGCGATCGTCCTGCTGCTGACCCAGTTGCTGGTCCTGCGCTGGGGTCTGCGCCCGTTGCGCGACATGAGCGACGCTGTCGGCCGTATCGAGCGCGGCGAGGCGGCACGCCTCGACGGACCGGTACCGCGTGAACTGCATGGGCTGACGTCCAATCTCAACGCGCTGATCGACGACAACCTGCGCCGCCAGCAGCGGGTACGCAACAGCCTCGCCGACCTCGCCCACAGCCTGAAGACGCCGCTGGCCGTGCTGCGTGGTGCGGCGGGCTCGCACGGCGATGCCGACCAGGCAGCACTGATCATGCAACAGACCGTCCGCATCGACGAGATCGTGCGCTACCAGCGCCAGCGCGCCGCGGTCGCCGGAAACGCCACGGTGAACCGGGCGATCGGAGTGCAGGCGATTGTCGAGCGACTCGGCAACAGCCTGGAAAAGGTATCCGTCGAACGGGGAATCCGACTGCAGCTCGAATTGCCCGACGGCTTGCAGCTGCGGGCCGACGAGGGCGACCTCTACGAGTTGTTCGGCAACCTGCTCGAAAACGCGTTTCGTCACGCCGGCAGCAGGGTCGTCATCCGCGCACACGCAGACCGCACCGGTACCACCATCGACATCGACGACGACGGCCCGGGTATCGCCGAAGCCGATTCCCAGCGACTGCTGCAGCGCGGCGAACGTGCCGACCTGCGCCACCCTGGCGAGGGTATCGGCCTTGCCGTGGTCAGCGAGATCGTCAACCAGTACCGGGGGCAGATCGAGATCCTGCGCTCACCGATCGGCGGCGCGCGAATCCGGATCCGCCTTCCCGCCTGAGCAGCACCTGCGGACCGGGGCCGGGACCCGGTATTGATTCAAGTCAACTCGTTTTCGGCCGCTAGACTGGCAGTCCCAAGACAACCCGGGCATCCGCGCTATGTCAGGTCGCATCGAAAATGACGAGGAAGAACCGACCATCCGGTTCGGCAACGAATGGATTCCGGCGCGTGACGCCTGGAAGAAGATGGAGACGGCCACCGTTGTCGTCGAGGCCATCGAACGCTTCAACGACAATTTCCCCCACTTGTCGAGCCCGAACACCCGCGACGTCGTGCCCCTGGTGCGCCAGCGCCTGAAGAACATCCAGCTGAAGATACCCTCGCGAGTCGAGGGGCCGGACTTCCCGGGCGAGGCCGCGAAGCTGCTCGAGACCCTGCCGCCGGAAGACGTCATCGACGCGCTGGCCGAGAAACACGGGCTCGAAATCGACCTGATGCAACTGGTGCAGATGGTCGGCGAAGCCGCCTACATGCACGCCCTCGCGCGCGAGGCCGTGGAGTTCCAACTCAACCTGATCTCGCCCGACCAGACCGCGCAGCTGTGGAACGACGCCCGCCGGCCGGCGCCCGGCGGCGGCCTATGGACGGCGCAGAAGGTCCACGCCCTACTGGAGAAGCAGGCAAGCGCCGCCACGAACTAACGAGCCGGCGTCGGTCCCCGCGAACGTTCGGCGCCGCCGGCGGTTTTACCCCGTAGCGGCTTCAGTCTTTTGGCGTCTCCTCGAGTTCGAGCGACGCCGAGTTGATGCAGTAGCGCAGGCCCGTCGGCTGCGGGCCGTCCGGGAACACGTGTCCCAAATGCGATCCGCAACGACGGCAGTGCACCTCGGTTCGCGTCATGCCAAAACCGCGGTCGGTCTCGGTCTCCACCGCTTCTTCGCCCATCGGTTGGTAAAAGCTCGGCCAGCCGGTACCCGAATCGAACTTGGATTCCGAACTGAACAGCGGCTCACCACAGGCTGCGCAGCGGTAGGTGCCATCGGCCTTGGTGTTCCAGTAGGCACCGGTAAACGCCCGCTCGGTGCCCTTCTCGCGGCACACGTGGAACTGGTCGTCGCTCAACTGCTCGCGCCATTCGGCGTCGCTTTTCTCGATCCTGTCACTCATCGCTGACGTGCTCCTGCGCTTGTCGTGGGACTGTCGTCGACCGGGTAGGCGCGGTCGGCGGCCTTGATCGTCACTTTGTCGCCTATCTATACTGCGGCGCCCGATCAATACTAGGCATTAGGATTCTCGTATGTCGTTCAGCGCCTTTCACCCCCCACTTCGCACCCTTATGGGTCCGGGCCCATCGGACGTGCCGCCGCGGATCCTCGAGGCACTGGGACGGCCCACCATCGGCCACCTCGACCCGGCCTTCGTCGACCTGATGGACGAGATCAAGGTCTTGCTGCAGTACCTGTTCCAGACCGAGAACGCGCTGACCATGCCGGTCTCGGCACCCGGCTCGGCCGGCATGGAGGCCTGCTTCGTCAACCTGGTCGAACCGGGCGACAAGGTCATCGTCTG
>JAGRGW010000244.1 GCA_020445315.1 Gammaproteobacteria bacterium | reverse complement strand
CTGGCGGTCGGCGAGGCGATCCCGCTGCCGACCCGTCTGCAGCTGTATCCGCCCGATCCCGCGCCGGCGAGCAGCGACGCGCCGGTTGCCGAGAGCTGGCGCCACGGCCCCGACGACCTCGACGTCGCCGACATTGTCGATCACTGGTGGCGCCAGCAGCGCTGATCCCGACCCGGCGCCGGGCATCACTCAGAACAGGTCAACCTCGCCGGTCCTGTCGGAACTGGGGTTCTCGTAGTGACGCTTCTCGTCAGCCAGCCCGCTGAGCAGTTGCATCAAGCGGTCGCTGCGATCCTCGACATCCTTGAACGCGGCCAGGATCTGTTCCTGCAGCACCGATGAGTGCTGCCAGTCGCCGGCGACCAGGTGCAGGGCCCGGTGCACGCCATCGTGCACCGCCCGGTGAGGCCCGTCGATGCCCTGGTACGACGGCAGGTGTGCAAAGTTGGCGGCACCGTCACCCTCGCTGTACCAGCGACCGAATCGACAGCTGTCCGGCCCGACCTCGGAACGCTGCCAGGAATCGGATCTGTCACCCAGTTCGATCGCGCGGTACGCATGCTGGATGTAGATCATGTGGTCCATCTTGCTCAGCGACGAATCGCTGACCGTCTGCGTAAACGTCACCGAGGCATGCGTTTCGGTGGCGTTCTGGTAGAAGGTGGCGAAGTCGGTTTCGAAGTCGCCGATGATGCGCTGCGACTCGTCGGCCATGTCGGACATCGTTACCGCCTCGCTGGTCACCTGTACGGCAGACGCGGTGAACTGGTCCATGACCCGGTGAACATTGGCCGTGGCCTCCTTGGTCCGCTGGGCGAGCTTCTTGACCTCGTCCGCAACGACGGCGAAGCCACGCCCGTGCTCACCGGCGCGTGCGGCCTCGATCGCGGCGTTCAGCGCAAGCAGGTTGGTTTGCTCGGCGATGCCGGCGATCATCTCGAGGATCTCGCTGACCTCCTCGCTGTGGCGGCCGAGTTCGGTGGCCGTGTCGCGCACGCCGGACATCTTCGGCGCCAGCCGGGCCAGGTTGTCGATGACCTTCTGGATGGATACACGCCCACGGGTCGCCACCTCGACCGAGGCGCTGGTTGCGTCGGCGACCGAGCGCATCTGCCCGGTGATCTGCGACAGGTCGCGTTGCGTGCCTTGCAGGTTGTCGAGCAGGTTGGACGTCTTGAGTTCGCCAAGGTTGGCCTTGAAGGCATCGATCTGGCGGTGTGACCAGGTCGCTTCCATCGCCGCGATGGAGGCGTTGATGCGCTCGATGGTCTGGCGGTACTGGCCCTGCAGGCCCGACGTCTGCGCCGGCCGGAAGAACTGCTCGCGCTCGACGTAGCGGAACGCCGTGTCCACTTCGCGGAAGAATGCCTCGATCCGGTCGCGGCCCTCGTTGATGTTCCACAGGGCCCCGGCCATGTGATGATTCGGATCGATACCGGTGACGCGGTAGTCGGCATCCCCGCGCTGGATCGACTCGCCCAGGCGCTTGATCTTGTCGAAGATGGCGCGGTCGATCCGGGCCGAGCGCAGGCCCAGCAGGGCCAGGCTCACGCCGAGGACCATGGCCACCAGCGCCACGGGATCGAGGCCATGGCGCCACAACTCGACCAAGCCAAGCCCGACCAGGAGTCCGCAACCCGCGATCAGCGCACAGCTCGCGTCACAACGCGAGAATAAACTCTTCATAGCTCACGCCTTTCGACTGGAACTGCTCCTCGAGCAACGGCCTCGAGGCATCGATCGCCTGTTTCGCCCCGGCAGCCTGCTCGCGCGCGAGCATCTCGGCATACAACGGGGCGATCAGCGCGACGGCGTCCGTGCGCGGTTTACGACGTACCGAGAAGTAGCCGACGATCTCGCCGCGTGCGTTGCGCGTCGGCGTGACGTTGGCGAACACCCAGTAGAATGAGCCATCGCTGGCCATGTTCTTGACGTAGCCGAAGAACTCCTGCCCCGACTGCAGCGTCTCCCACATGAAACGGAACACCGCGCGCGGCATGTCCGGGTGACGGACGATATTGTGCTGCGAGCCAAGCAGTTCCGACTCGGTGTAGCCGGCGAATTCCATGAAGATCCGGTTGCAATAGCTGATCCGGCCCTTTTCGTCGGTCTTCGAGACGATGAAATCCTCGTCCCGCATCACCCGCTCGTGGGTGGTAGGCGTGATCTTTCTTTTCACGGTGCCCCGCAGAAAGCTTGGTCTTGATCGAAGTTAGCGGCTGCCCGAGGAACATATTTAACGGGCCCGTCGACCGCGCGGGGTGCCCGCCAACGCCGCGGTAAGACAGCAAACCGCCGGCTATTCCGGCGTGGCCGGGTCGCCTTCCAGCGGGTCGTCGGTCGGCTGGGGGCTGCTTGCGGGAATTCGCAGCTCGACACGGGTACCCTGACCCGGTGCAGGCGTGACCGTAATGCTGCCACCGAGCAGTCGGTTGACCCACTGGTGAACCAGGTGCATCCCCAGCCCGGTATGGCCGGTGCCACGCCCCGAAGTGACAAACGGGTCGAAGATGCGATCGGCGATGCCCGCGGCGACCCCACGGCCGTCGTCGGTCACCTCGATGACGACCACCCGGCCATCCTCCAGTTCGCTCGCGTGGATGGATATCGTCCCTTCCCTGCCTTCCCCGATGCCGTGCGACAGCGCATTGTCGACCAGGTTCTGCAGAATCTGCGAAACGACGCCCGGATAGCTGTGCAGTTCGATGTGCGGAGGAACCGCAACGTCGATTTTCGCCCGGGTTTTGCGGATTCTCGGTCGCAGGCTTCGCACCAGGTCGTCGACCCTTTCGGCCAGGTTGAACGACAGCACCGACTCGTCCGCTCGGTCGATCGCCAGCCTGCGGAAACTGCGGATCATCGCGCTCGCCCGCTCCAGGTTCGACATCGCCAGCGCCGTACCTTCGCGGGACTTCTGCAGGAATCTGTCGAAAGCCGCCCGGCTGACACCATCGACCAGGGATTCCTCGAACTTCCTTTGCGCGTTCTGCACCGTCGACACGCTCATCATCGCCGCGCCGGTAGGCGTGTTCAGTTCGTGCGCCACGCCGGCCACCATCATGCCCAGCGATGACAGCTTGCGGGCTTCGACCAACTCGTCCTGCAGCAGCCGTGACCGTGTCAATGCCTCGGTCAACTCGCGGTTCGCATTGGCCAGAGACTGCTTTTCATTGTGCAGCGACGCCATGAGTTCGGATTTCTCCCGCTGCATGCCGATCCATCGCCGCAGTAGTATCGTTGCCGACAGCAGGACCAGCATCGCCACGGGAACGACGACCGACAGGGCATGCAGCCGGATCTCGCGCAACTGCCCCGGCGCCGTCGAGGTCATGACGAACAGGCGTATCGGTCGATGGTCTGCGCGAAACCCGGCGCCGACTGGCACCACCGTCGCTGTCACCATCGACTCGTCGAGCACATCGGAGAACCCGTGGACCGTGGACTGCAGGCGGGACCAGAGCGCCGGTTGCAGCACCGCAAGCGTGTGTCCCGGTCTGCCCAGCATCCATCCCCACTCTTGCCCGGGCTCCGGGCTGAGTAGCCAATAACCCCGGTCGTTGAGTACCTGGACCTGGAGCCCCTCCCGCTCGAGCGCCCTGAGTCGCTGCAGCACCGGGCCACAACGGAAATTGACGACGAAAACGCCATCGTGCAGGCCATCGCCGCCACTTTGCACGGCAACCCGCAGGGCCGGATTGATCGGCATCTCGACCTCGCCGTGTTCCACGTTCAGGTCGATCGGCGAGACGTAGACCTCGTCTGCGTCCAGTTGCATGGTCCGGGAGAAATAGTACCGCCCGGACTTGTCCTGCAACTCGGCGTCGGCGGTAACCCGCACCGCTCCGGCCAGGTCGACGTCGATGCGAACGCGCTCGTGGCCATCGGCATCCAACCAACGCAACTGGGCGATCGACTGGACGGCTTCGGCGTAGGCGGTGAACTGTGACTGGAGCGCGGTCGTGTCGATATCACCCCGCGCATCCAGGGCCCTGCGAACGGCCAGGTTGCGCTTCAACAGGTCGACCAGGCTCCGGTAACCGCCGACTTCCGCCTGCAGCAGGTCGACCGACGCCTCGACCAGGTCGAGTTGGCGCGCGCGCAGCGGTTGGTGCTCCCGGGCCAGCATCTGCCGGTAGGCAATAACGGACGTACCCACCACGAGCGCCATCAGCAGCGCCAGCACGACCCCGAAGCGCGGGGCCCCATCGGAACCACGCCGCAATGCCGGCGTCGCACCTGCATCGGTGCGGGTGATCCGGTCTACTTGTGTTTCACCCTGCATCGCGCCGGCTACGGGTGGCCCATTCGACCAGCTCGGATACCGGCATCGGCTTGGCAAAAAGATAGCCTTGCGCAACCTCGGCCCCGACCTCCAACAGCATGTCCCGCTGTGGTTCGGTCTCGACGCCTTCGACGACGACGTCGAAATCGAACCGCCTGCCGAGATCGATGATCGAAGCGACCAGCGACAAGTCGCGCGGCGAATCCAGCATGCGCGCGACAAAGACCCTGTCGACCTTCAGCGTCGTGGCGGTCAGACGGGTGATATAGCTCAGCGACGAGTAGCCGGTCCCGAAATCGTCGATGCTGACGCCCATGCCGACATCAATGAGCGACTTCAATCCGTCGGAGATCTCCTGGAAACGACGCACCGACTCGCTCTCGGTGATTTCGAGCTCGAGCCGATGCGGCGAGATTCCATGCGCCCGTATCGTCGTCAGGAGCCTGTCGAAGAACCCGGGGCGCACCAGCACGCTGAGTGACGCGTTGAACGCAACGGGGACGGAAATACCCTTGCCGTCCAGTTCCTTGACCGCCTCGCACACCAGGTCGAGCACCTGCCAGTCGATCTGCTCGATCAGCCCGGTGGTGGTCGCGACCGGCAGGAAGCGGCCCGGTGGCACCATGCCGCCGTCTTTGCCCTGCCACCGAACCAGCGCCTCCATCCCGACCAGTTTACCGTCCGACAACCTGACCTTCGGTTGCATCCACACGGTCAGCAGCCGTTCGCGCAGCGCCGTGCGGAGATCCGCGAGCAGGGCATATTGCGAGGCGATCGCATCCTGGTAGTCGGCGTGGATGGTCACGAACCGCTTCCCGTCCCGCCGTGCCGAGGAGGCTCCACTCTCCAACAGCGAAAGGACCTGGTCGGGATACGAGTTGGCGAACTCACCGAGGCGCAGCACGCTCACCGTCGCCATCGTCAGGTGTCGCGCACCGTCCACGATCAACGGTTCGGCAAAGTAGCGCTCGCAGAAGTCGGCGTCGACCCGCGCGGCGTCGGGCATCAGCAGGCAGAAGCCGTTTTCGCTGATCCTCGCAACGACGGCATCGGGGAAGGTCTGCTTCAATCTCGACGAGAGGGTCTGCAGGAGTTTCTGCAGGAATTCCGCGCCAAGCGAGACGATCATGTCCCTGACCTGGTCGACGAGCACCATGACCAGCTTGTGCCCGGCCCGCTCGGCCGCTGCCAGGCCCGCGATCTCGGAGAGCAGGAAATGCCGATTGTGGCAGCCGATGGCGCGGTCGGTGTAAGCGAGTTCGTGCACGCGGCCAAACAGCGCCACGTTGGCGAAGTTGGTGCCGACGTTCTCGTTGAAGATGCGCAGCAACGCGACCTCGTCGGGCAACAGCGGACGCTGTGCCTTGACGACGGTAATGAATTCCTGGCCGGGTTCGCCCGGTACCTCGTGCCGGAATGCCGAGAAGTTGTCGGTGACGAGCCAGTTGCCACTGGCAACGAGGTGTCGGCGAAGATCGGTGGGAACACCGAGTGCTTCGTGGAAATCCTCCGTCGCGACGTCGCCGAGCGAGGCATAGGATCCCATGCTCGACGCGACTGCGAAGCGGTCTTCACCGGCGTCAAGACGCACACAGACAATGCCGTCGATCGCCGTATCCGTAATCTTCGCGATCTGGCGCAGTACCTCGTCGCCGAAGCCCCTGATGTCACGCGGCACGCTGAGCGCCCGGCTGGCACTGACGATCATCGCCAGCCCCTGCCTCGCCTTCTTGAGCTCCTCGAGGTGGTGCCAGGTACGCAGGTTCGCCCGCACGACATTCAGCAGCCGTTCGCTGGACATCTCGGACTTGCACCAGTATTCGTCGATGTCGTACTTCGCCATGACATCGCGCTGTGGCGCCATGCCCGGCTGCCCGGTCAGCAGCACGATTCTGACGGTGTCATTGCCGATGAACGAGCGGATGGCCCCGACCAGCCGCAACCCGGCATCGTCGGCCTCCATGACCACATCCAGCAGCACGACGGCGATGCCGCTGCGCCGAGCCAGCAGCTTTGCCGCCTCGGCCGCGGACTGCGCCGTCAGCAGCTCGATCGGCTGGCCTGCGTAGGTCTCACCCGCGAGTGCGAATGACAGTACCGCCTGGTAGTCCGCATTGTCGTCGACGCTGAGAACAGTCCAGGGTTCGGTGGTCGGTGCCTGTGGGTCAGTTGTCTCGTAGCCCGTGAATTCGAATATCGTGTCCCTGGTCATGGCTGGAGTCCCTTCTCCGCTGAATACTCCGGTTTTCCCGTCCTCAGACCGGGTAACGACTGGCCAGAAGGAAATCTTGAGCACCAGCCTGGCGCTACCGACGCCGGAAACGCCGCATCGGACACCGGCCTGTCGTGACCGGGTAGCCGGCAGGGCCTTGAAACGCCGTTGAAGTCGACGGCGACAGGCACGTGACAACGTATCGCGACAATCGCGTCACGAACCCGCCACTGTTTGGCAATTCAATCGGTTGGCGGCTGATTCGCCCTAGCCGGCAGGATGACTAGCCTGCCGATGCAGCAGGCACGAAGTGGCCCCGACCGGCACGTGCCGGTCGGGGGCGCAGCTTGATCGGGGCGACAATTATTCTGCCGCGGCCAGGGCCTGGTCGACGTCGGCGATGATGTCGTCGACGTGCTCAATTCCGATCGACAGGCGCACCATATCCTCCCTGACGCCGGCCGATGCCAGCTCGTCCGGACCGAGCTGGCGATGGGTGGTCGTCGCCGGGTGACAGGCCAGCGACTTGGCATCGCCGATGTTGACCAGGCGCAGGATCATCTGCAGGGCGTCGATGAACTTGGCCCCGGCCTCCTTGCCCCCCTTGATCCCGAAACTGAGGATGCCGGACGCGCGACCGCCGGTGATCTTCTCGCAGGCGGCACGGTATGGGCTGTCCGGCAGGCCGGCGTAGCTGACCCACTCGACCTGCGGGTGTTTCTGCAGGTGCTCGGCAACGCGCTGCGCGTTCTCGCAGTGCCGGTCCATGCGCAGGCCCAGCGTCTCCAGGCCCTGCATGATCAGGAAGGCATTCAGCGGGGAGATCGCGGCACCGGTGTTGCGCAGCGGCACGACGCG
>JAGRGW010000029.1 GCA_020445315.1 Gammaproteobacteria bacterium | reverse complement strand
TCGATTTTCCACTTTGCCGAGTACAGCGTCGGCGAGGCGAAACGCTTCATGGCCGAGCAGGGGATCGAGGTGCGGCTCTGATGGACGACACGCTGACAAAGCTGGCCGCGGTGCTGGAGCAGCGCAAGCAGGCCAGCCCGGACAGTTCCTACGTGGCCAAGCTGTACGGCAAGGGCCTCGACGCGATCCTGAAGAAGATCGGCGAAGAGGCGACCGAGACGGTCATGGCCGCGAAAGACGGGGTCGCCGACAAGATCGTCTACGAAACCGCCGACCTGTGGTTCCATTCGATGGTCCTGCTGGCCCACCAGGGCCTGGGGCCGGAGGACGTGCTGCGCGAACTGGATCGCCGGTTCGGCCTGTCGGGTCTCGAGGAGAAGGCGAGTCGCGGCGAGTAGCCGGGTCGCGGCCGGGACATTGACATCCACACGTCGCGTTCGCCACGACTTGGCATGGGTTATCATGCGCGACTGAATCTTATAGCGAGCCGGGGCCTGAAGAGCCCTGGTCACACCGGAGAGAGCGATGGGTTTTGGTGGTATCAGTATCTGGCAGTTGTTGATTATTCTCGTCATCGTCTTGTTGCTGTTCGGCACCAAGCGCCTGCGCAACCTCGGCGGCGACCTCGGCAATGCCGTCAAGGGTTTCAAGAAGGCCATGGGCGACGAGGAGAAAAAGGACGACAGCGCGCCGCAGAAGCTCGAAAAGGCCGACGACAAGGTGATCGAGGGCGAGGCCACGCGCGAGAAAGACAAGCAGTAAACCACGGATCGCCGGTCTGCCGTCATGTTTGATGTTGGCTTCTTCGAGCTGTTGCTGATCGCCGTCGTGGCGCTGCTGGTCGTCGGACCCGAGCGGCTGCCGAAACTCGCCCGAACGGCCGGCATGTGGCTCGGGCGCGGGCGGCGGTTCATCAACTCGGTCAAGGCGGATATCGACAAGGAAATGAAGGCCGACGAGCTGCGGCAGATCCTCGAGAAGCAGAAGCAGAACAACCCGCTGCACGAGATCATCGAAGACACCAGGCAGGATTTCGAACAGATCCGGTCCGATACCCAGTCCGCCGTGGACCTGGCATCCAAGCCGTCGACTGACAGCAAAAAATGAACGACAGTGCCAAGCTGTCCGAACAGCCCTTCCTGAGTCACCTGGTCGAACTGCGCGATCGCATGATGCGCATGGTTCTGGCCGTGCTCGTTATCTTCCTCGGCCTGTTCCCGTTCGGCAACGATATCTACGTCTTCATCGCGGACCCGCTGATGAAGGTGCTGCCAGAAGGCACCAGCATGATCGCGACCCAGGTCGCGTCGCCGTTCCTGACACCGTTCAAGCTCGCCCTGGTCAGCGCGGTGTTCATCGCGATGCCGTACCTGCTGCACCAGTTCTGGGCCTTTATCGCCCCGGGCCTGTACCAGCACGAAAAACGCCTGGCGCTGCCGCTGCTGGCGTCCAGCATCCTGCTGTTCTACCTCGGCGCCGCGTTCGCCTACGTGGTCGTGTTCCCGCTCGTTTTCGCGTTCCTGACCGGGGTCGCGCCCGAGGGTGTGGCGGTCATGACCGACATCACCCATTACCTCGATTTCGTGCTGACACTGTTCTTCGCCTTCGGTATCGCCTTCGAGGTGCCGATTGCGACCATCGTGCTGGTGCTGGCCGGCGTGACGACACCCGAGAAGCTCGGTGCCAAGCGGCCTTACGTCATTGTTGGCGCCTTCGTCATCGGCATGCTGCTGACGCCGCCCGATATCATCTCGCAGACCCTGCTGGCGCTGCCGATGTGGATACTGTTCGAAGTGGGTCTGCTGTTCGCACGCATGGTGTCGCGCGAGCGGCAGCGCAAGCAGCAGCAGGAAGACGACGAGGACGACGGCGTCGCGCCGGCGGCAGCGGCAACCGCAGCGACTGCGGCGACCGCGGCGGCGGCCAGTGCCGACGTCGTCGCCGAGGGTGAGTTCAAGCCGCTCGACGAGCACGAGATGGACGACGAGATGGACCGGATAGAGCGCGAGTTCGACGCGCTCGACGATACGGACACCGCCGCCGGGGACGACGTCGAAGACCCTGCCGACGACGCGGTCGACAGCGCACCCGCTGACACGTCGGAACACTGGACGGTGGATGATTCGGCCGACATGCTCGACGAAGAGGACTTTCCCGAGCGGACCGCGACCGAGGCCTTGGTCGACGCCAAGCTCGAGCAGGTCGCCGCCTACCGCGCGATGGAGTCCTACGCCGAGGCGAGGCGCCTGCTGTACGAGATCCTCAGCGAGGGCAACGAGGAGCAGGTGCGGGTGGCTCGTAACATTCTCGAGCAACTCGACAGCTGATCGATGAATATGTGCACCCGGGCCTGGCTGATCGCGTTGACGCTGTTGATGCCGCCGGCCCAGGCGCTCGAAAACCAGCTGCGCGAACATCCTTCGCCCTACCTGGCCATGCACGGAACCGACCCGGTCGCCTGGCAGGACTGGGGCCCGGCTGCCGTCGACGCGGCGCGCGAGCAGGGCAAGCTGCTGTTCGTGTCCAGCGGCTACTTCTCGTGTCACTGGTGCCACGTCATGCAGCGCGAGAGTTATCGCAATGCCGATATCGCGGCCTTTCTCAACCGCCACTTCATCCCGGTCAAGCTCGACCGCGAACTGCACGGCGCGCTGGATTCGCACCTGATCGGTTTCCTGGAGAAGACTCAGGGCCACGCCGGCTGGCCGTTGAACGTCTTCCTGACCCCCGAAGGCTACCCGCTGATCGGCGCCACCTACCTGCCGCCAGAGCAGTTCCTTCAACTGGTCCAGCGCCTGCAGCAGCGCTGGGAAGACGACCGTGGCCAACTGCGCAACCTGGCCAGGCGGACGATGCTGCAGCTGGCCTTGCAGCGGGCCGCGGCCGACGTCGAGCCAATGTCCGCAGTGGCGCTCGACACGGCATTGTTGCAAGAAGCGGTGTCGCTGGCGGATGTCATGCAGGGCGGTTTCGGTGAAGAAAGCCGTTTCCCGATGGCGCCGCAGCTGCTGGCGCTGCTGGAGTTGCAGGTGCGCAGGCCGCCCCCGGGGCTGGGTGAGTTCCTGTTGCTGACGCTCGACAAGATCGCACGCGAAGGCATGCGCGACCATCTGGCAGGCGGTTTCTTCCGCTACACGGTCGACCCGTCGTGGGAGATTCCGCACTTCGAGAAGATGCTGTACACGCAGGCCCTGCTGGCCGAGGTGTACATGCGGGCGGCGGACGTCTTCGGGCGGCCCGATTACGACCGTGTGGCCTTCGACACGCTGCGTTTCGTCGACCGCGAAATGCGCAGCGGGCAGGGCGGCTATATCGCTAGTTTCTCCGCCGTCGACAGTGCCGGCGAAGAGGGGGCGGCCTACCTGTGGTCGGTCGACGAGTTGCATGCGCTGCTCGGCGAGGAGGACACGGCACTGGCCCGGCGTCACTGGCGCATGCAGGGCGTGCCGGCGTTTCTCGGCCTCCACCTGCCGATGCAGGGCGAGCCGGCCCACGTGATCGCGCAGCAACTCGAACTGGCCGAGGCCGACGTCGCGGCGCGACTGGAAGACATCCGTCGGCGCCTGCTGGTCGTCCGCCAGCGGCGCGACCTGCCGGCCGACGACAAGATACTGGCGGGATGGAACGGGCTGATGCTGGCGGCATTCACCAAGGGCGCGCTGCGCTGGGAGGATACCGGGTTTCGCGATGCCGCCGGGCGGATTCGATCGCTGCTGGTGGAACGCCTCTGGGACGGTCAGCGGTTGCGCCGCGCGTTGCGTGGAGACCAGGAGCTCGGCAAGGTCACGCTCGAAGACTACGCCTACGTGGCCTACGGCATGAACGTTTACGCGGCGTTGAGCGGCAATCCCGGTGACCGGACGTTCGCCGCTGCACTGCTCAGCCAGGCGTGGCAGCGCTTTTACGACGGCAGCGGCTGGATGTTGGACGACAAGCCGCTGATCCCCGGCCTGGGCGCGGAAGCCGCGATCACCGAGGGAGCGCTGCCGTCGCCATCGGCGGTCCTGGTGCGGCTGAGCCTGGCCAGTGACAGCGCGGCACTGCGGGCAAAGGGTGTGGCGGCTGCCCAGCAGGGGCGGGCGAACGCACAGGCCGAGCCCTTCTGGTACAGCGGGCACCATGCGGCGCTGCTGGAGATTACCCCGTCGGAGTCAGCCGAGCGGCAACCCTGAGAAACCGGCATG
>JAGRGW010000028.1 GCA_020445315.1 Gammaproteobacteria bacterium | reverse complement strand
AGCAGCAGGCTGAAGCGATCAAGGCGGCTCAGGAAGCCCAGCGCAAGGCGGCCGAGCAGTACGCCGCGCAGGCTCCGCAGGGCGAGATGGTCGCTCCGCAGTTTGCCGCTCCGCGTTTCGTAGCGCCGCAGATGCCGCAGTTCGATATGGCCATGCCGCAGCGTCCGGAAATGCCGGCGTTCGATATGGCCCGTCCGGAAATGCCGGCCATGGACATCGCGATGCCCCAGCGTCCGGAAATGCCGAACATGGAAATGGCGATGCCGCAGCGTCCCGAGATGCCGCAGGCACCGGAGTTCGTGAAGCCGCAGGCTCCGCAGATGCCTGAGATGCCGAAAATGGCGTCGGCCGGAAACTGCTTTGGCCCGGCGGTCCGCCCGGTCTCGTTCGAGGCCCCCAAGGCACCGGAGATGCGTCAGAAGTCGGAAGATGCACGTGCCGCAATGCAGGCGCAGAATGCCGAGCGTCAGGCGACCATGCAGGCACGTCTCGATGAGATGAAGAAGGCGATGGATGCCCGCCGCGCAGAAATGCAGGGCAACTGCAAGCAGATGTAATCTGCGTCCACGTCGTCTCGCACGACCAACGCCCGAGGCCCCGCCTCGGGCGTTTTTTTTGCCTGGGTTTCAGGGGAGAGCCAGATGATCGCGGATCCCTGCCAGCCAATCGGCTGCGTCATCGTGATGATGCATCGGGGTGCGGGGCGGTCACGGCGCACCGCAACGGGGCGGCATTTGGTAACAAATAGGACGACCGTCTTCATAATGAAATTCATTAAGCTATTGAAATAAAAACAAAACAAGAATCTGCTGTAGCGCGAAGTGCCGAGGTCTGCTTTACTTTCCTTTCTGCGCGCGTCGCGACGCCGTCGGTGCGCCGTTCCTTCACCCACCTTCTTGGATACCCAGCGCCATGGCAGTGAAACCGGATATCGATCCTCAGGAAACCCAGGAATGGCTCGATGCGCTCGACGGCGTACTCGAGAATGAGGGCCCGGACCGCGCCCACTTTCTGCTCGAAAAGCTGATCGACAAGGCGCGCCGATCCGGGGCCTATCTGCCCTACAGCGCGAACACCGCCTACCTGAACACGATCCCGCTGACCAAGCAGGTGCCCTTTCCCGGGGACCGCTCGATGGAAAGGCGGATCCGGTCGTTCGTGCGCTGGAACGCGATGGCGATGGTTGTGCAGGCGAACCGCAAGTCCACCGAGCTGGGCGGACACATCGCCAGTTTCGCGTCCAGCGCCACGCTGTTCGATGTCGGATACAACCATTTTTTCCGCGCCACGAACGACAACCAGGAGGGCGACCTGGTGTTCATCCAGGGACACTCGGCGCCCGGTGTCTATGCGCGCGCCTACCTCGAGGGGCGAATCAGCGAGGAACAGCTGAACAATTTCCGCCAGGAGGTCGACGGCCACGGTCTGTCGTCCTATCCGCATCCCTGGCTGATGCCCAATTTCTGGCAGTTCCCGACGGTATCGATGGGGCTGGGACCGCTGATGGCGATCTACCAGGCGCGCTTCATGCGCTACCTGCACGACCGCGGTCTCGCGAACGCCGGCGATCGCAAGGTCTGGGCCTACATGGGCGACGGCGAGATGGACGAACCCGAATCGCTCGGTGCGATCTCGCTGGCCGCCCGCGAGCGTCTCGACAACCTGGTGTTCGTCGTCAACTGTAACCTGCAGCGCCTCGATGGCCCGGTACGTGGCAATGGCAAGATCATCCAGGAACTCGAGGCCGTGTTCCGCGGTGCCGGCTGGAACGTCATCAAGGTGATCTGGGGCGGCTACTGGGACCCGCTGCTGGCGCGCGACAAGGACGGCCTGCTGCTCAAGCGCATGGAAGAGTGCGTGGACGGCGATTACCAGTCGTACAAGGCGCACGGCGGCGCGTTCGTGCGCGAGCACTTCTTCGGCAGGTACCCAGAGCTGGCGGCGATGGTCGCCAATATGTCCGACGAGGACATCTGGCGCCTGAACCGCGGTGGCCACGACCCGATCAAGATCCACGCTGCCTACGCTGCGGCGATGCGGCACAAGGGGCAGCCGACCGTGATCCTGGCCAAGACCGTCAAGGGCTACGGCATGGGCGAGGCCGGTGAGGGCCAGAACATCACCCATTCGCAGAAGAAAATGGGCGAGGAGGCGCTGCGTGCATTCCGCGACCGCTTCAACATCCCGATCCCGGACGACCAGATCAGTTCGGCGCCGTTCTTCAAGCCGGCCGCCGACAGCCCCGAAATGAACTACCTGCACGAGCGCCGGGCGGCGCTGGGCGGTTACATGCCGAGTCGGCGCCCTAAGGGCAACAGCCTGGTGATCCCGCCGCTCGACACCTTCAAGGCGCTGCTCGACGGCAGCGGTGATCGCGAGATGTCGACGACGATGGCCTTCGTGCGTTTCCTCAGCAGCCTGACCCGCGACAAGGCAGTGGGCAAGTTCGTCGTGCCGATCGTACCGGACGAGGCGCGGACCTTCGGCANNCGCACCTTCGGCATGGAGGGCATGTTCCGCCAGCTGGGCATCTACTCGTCGCTGGGGCAGTTGTACAAGCCGGTCGACTCCGACCAGGTCATGTACTACCGCGAGGACAAGAAGGGCCAGATCCTGCAGGAGGGCATCAACGAGGCGGGTGCGATGTCGTCGTGGATCGCGGCGGCGACCTCGTACAGCAACAACGGGGTGACGATGATCCCGTTCTACATCTACTACTCGATGTTCGGATTCCAGCGCGTCGGCGACCTGGCCTGGGCCGCCGGCGACATGCAGGCGCGTGGCTTCCTGCTCGGCGGCACGGCCGGTCGCACCACGCTGGCCGGCGAGGGCCTGCAGCACCAGGACGGTCACAGTCACCTGCAGGCGGCGTTCATCCCCAACTGCCGCGCTTACGACCCGACCTTCGCCTACGAACTGGTCGTGATCCTGCGTGACGGCATGAAGCGCATGTACGAGGACCAGGACAACGTCTTCTACTACGTCACGGTCATGAACGAAAACTACCCGCAGCCGGCGATGCCGGACGGTGTCGAAGACGGCATCGTCAAGGGCATGTACCTGTATCGCCAGGGCTCGCGCAAGAAGAAGCGCGTGCAGCTGATGGGATCGGGCACGATCCTGCGCGAGGTCATCGCTGCGGCTGCGCTGCTCGAAGACGAATGGAACATCGCCGCCGACGTCTGGAGCGTGACCAGCTTTACGGAACTGCGCCGCGAGGCGATGGATTGCGAGCGCTGGAACATGCTGCATCCGATGGACAAGCCGCGCGTACCGTATGTCACGCGGACGCTGGAGAAGCAGAAAGGACCGGTGGTGGCCTCGACCGACTACATGCGCAGTTTCCCGGAGCAGATCCTGCCGTACGTCGGCGATCGCGACTTCGTGGCCCTCGGTACCGATGGCTACGGTCGTTCCGACCTGCGCTCGCAGCTGCGCAAGTTCTTCGAGGTCAACCGTCACTACGTCGTTGTCGCCGCGCTGAAGGCGCTGGCCGATGCCGGCGAGGTCGACAGCAGCCTCGTCGCCCAGGCGATCAAGGCCTACAGGATCGATCCGGAAAAGCCCAACCCCGCGACTGTCTGACGACAGCTGACAGCAGACAGTGATACGGAGATAAGCACGTGGCACAGATGACTGAAGTGTTGTTGCCCGACATCGGCGACTTCAAGGACGTCGAGGTGATCGAAATCCTGGTCCGCCCCGGCGACACGGTGGCGGTGGAAGACCCGCTGATCACACTCGAGAGCGACAAGGCCAGCATGGACATCCCGGCGCCGTCGGCTGGCACCGTGGGCGAGATACGCGTGGCGGTCGGGGACAAGATCAACGAGGGCGACCTGATATTGCTGCTGGCCGCAGCCGGTGAGCCTGGTGGCGAAGCGCCGACGCCGGTCGACGAGGCACCCGCGGCCGAGGCCGCCGAAATGGTCGACGATGCCCCCGGCGTGGTCGAACCGACGATGCCGCAGCCGGACCTGGTGGTAGCCGCCGGCGAGGCGCGCGACGTCCTGCTGCCCGACATCGGTGACTTCCACGACGTAGAGGTGATCGAGATCCTGGTCGGTGTCGGTGACGAGGTCGCCGAGGAGCAGTCGTTGCTGACGTTGGAGAGCGACAAGGCGACGATGGAAATCCCGGCGCCGTTTGCCGGGGTCGTCCAGTCCATCGGCGCGGCCATCGGGGACAAGATCAACAAGGGTGACCTGTTGATGACGCTCGCGACGGCAGCGCAGGGTACGGTTGCCGCCGGTGACGCCGCACCTGCGGAAGACATGAATCAACCGACCGGCTCGCCCGCACAGGCGGCAGAGCAGATCGAGGCCGAGCGTGCTGCTGGTGAGAAAGAGCCGCTGCGGCGACCGGTCATCGCGCGACCGGAGGACGCACCCCGAGGCAAGGCGCATGCGAGCCCCGGCGTACGTCGATTCGCCCGCGAGCTCGGCGTCGACCTGTACCACGTGCCCGGGTCGGGTCCGAAAGGCCGCATCACCAAGGAAGATGTGCAGGGCTTCGTCAAGCGTGCACTCAGCGCAGGTGCGCCGGCCGCGGCGACGCCGCCATCCGGCGGGTTGGCGCTGCCGGCCATGCCCGAGATCGATTTCAGCCAGTTCGGCGACATCGAGGAACAGCCGCTCGGCCGGATCAAGAAGCTCTCCGGTGCGCACCTGCACCGGGCCTGGCTGAACGTGCCGCACGTGACCCAGTTCGACGAGGCCGACATCACCGAACTCGAGGCATTCCGCAAGTCGCAGAAGGACGAGGCGGCCAGGGCGGACGTCAAGCTGACCTTCATGCCGTTCCTGATGAAGGCGGTGTGCAAGGCCATGGCCGAGTATCCCCAGTTCAACAGCTCGCTGTCGGCAGACGGTGAGAAACTGATCCTGAAGAAGTACATGCATATCGGCGTTGCGGTCGATACGCCGAACGGCCTGGTCGTGCCGGTGATCCGCGACGTCGACCAGAAAGGCATCTTCGACCTCGCCCGCGACCTCGGCACGCTGGGTGACAAGGCGCGTGCCGGCAAGCTGTCACCCACCGACATGCAGGGCGGTTCGCTGTCGATATCCAGTCTCGGTGGCATCGGCGGGACCCAGTTCACGCCGATCGTCAACGCCCCGGAGGTCGCCATCCTCGGCGTGTCGCGCGCGGCGATGCAGCCGAAGTGGGACGGTGCCGCGTTCGTACCGCGCCTGGTCATGCCGTTCAGCCTCTCCTACGACCACCGCGTCATCGACGGTGCCGAGGGGGTGCGTTTCACCCGCTATCTCGGCGAACTGCTCGGCGATATCCGCAAGCTGCTGCTGTAGGGCGACTCCGGCCATTCGTTAATCAGCCCTTTAGTCGACGCTAATGTTGTCCGTGCAATGCAGAGCATTGACATCGTTTCCGTGCAGCAGGGCTGAAATCCTGACTTAATGCCGGGTGCGATACAGCGGGCGGGCCGGGTTGTGGCCGCTATCCCCGCTCACTGAAATGCGCCGGCCGTTCTGCTTTACTTGGCGAACCGCCACGGGATTCATTACCAGATTCGGGAGAGAGGAGCATCTATGAGCAAGCAAGGTCAGGTCGCGGATATCCGCACCCAGGTGGTCGTTCTTGGCGCCGGCCCCGGTGGATACACGGCGGCGTTTCGGGCCGCGGACCTGGGCAAGCAGGTGGTGCTGATAGAGCGCTATGCCTCGCTCGGCGGTGTCTGCCTGAACGTCGGTTGCATCCCGTCGAAGGCGCTGCTCCATACCGCCGAGGTCATCAACGAAGTGGCTGAACTCGAGCAGATGGGTGTGCGCTACACCCAGCCGAAGATCGATCTCGACAAGATGCGTGCCGGCAAGGACAAGGTTGTCGGCAAGCTGACGGGTGGCCTCGCCGCGCTGGCCAAGCAGCGCAAGGTGCAGGTCGTGACCGGTGTCGGCAAATTCAGCGACCCGAAACACATCGAGGTGCAGACGCCCGAGGGCCTGACCCGGATCGAGTTCGAGCACTGCATCATCGCCTGCGGTTCGAGCCCGGTGAAGATCCCCGGTTTCCCGAACGACGACCCGCGCCTGATCGACTCGACCGGCGCGCTGGAACTGGCCGACATCCCGAAGAAAATGCTGATCGTCGGCGGTGGCATCATCGGCCTCGAAATGGGCACCGTCTACGCGACGCTCGGCAGCAAGATCGACATCGTCGAACTGCAGGACGGCCTGATCCCGGGCTGTGACCGCGACCTCGTGCGGCCGCTGCAGAAGCGCCTCGAGGGCATGGTCGACAGCATCATGCTGAAGACCAAGGTCACCGACATCAAGGCGCAGAAGAACGGCCTGAAGGTCTCGTTCGAAGGCACCAATGCACCCGAGAGCAGGATCTACGATCGTGTGCTCGTCGCCGTCGGTCGCACGCCCAACGGCAAGCAGATCAATGCGGACGCGGCCGGCGTGCAGGTAGACGAGCGTGGTTTCATCTCCACCAACCAGAAGATGTGCACCAACGTGCCGCACATTTACGCCATCGGTGACGTCGTCGGCAACCCGATGCTGGCGCACAAGGCCACGCACGAGGCCAAGGTGGCCGCCGAGGTCATCTGCGGCCTGCCCGCGCTGTTCGACCCGATGACGATTCCGAACGTCGCCTATACCGATCCGGAAGTCGCCTGGATGGGACTGACCGAGACCGAGGCCAAGGCCAAGGGCATCGAGATTGAAAAGGGCGCCTTCCCGTGGGTTGCGTCCGGTCGTGCACTCGGCATCCACCGCGAAGAGGGGATGACCAAGCTGATCTTCGATGCCAAGACCAAGCGCATCCTCGGCGCCGGAATCGTCGGTCGCAACGCGGGAGAACTGATCGGCGAGACGGTCCTGGCCCTGGAGATGGGGGCTGACGCCGAGGATATCGGCCTGACGATCCACCCGCACCCGACGTTGAACGAGACGGTCGGCCTCGCAGCCGAGATGGCCGAGGGTTCGATTACCGACCTGATGCCACCGAAAAAGCGCTGATTCGTAAGTGGCAGCCATTGCCGGTTTTTGCTAGCCGGGCGCAGGTGGGCGTGCGGCGTGACAGGTAGCGTGCGATGAAGTCCCTGCCGCAGCTTTTCGAGAACAACCGCGCCTGGGCAAATGGCATCAAGCGCAGTGACCCGGACTTTTTTGCCCGGCTCGCGCACCAGCAGTCGCCGCGCTACCTGTGGATCGGCTGCGCCGACAGCCGGGTGCCGGCCAACCAGATCGTGGGGCTGCCGCCGGGCGAGGTGTTCGTGCACCGCAATATCGCCAACGTCGTCGTGCATACCGATCTCAACTGCCTGTCGGTCATTCACTACGCAGTCGAGGTGTTGCAGGTTGAGCACATCATTGTCTGCGGTCACTACGGTTGCGGCGGCGTCAGGGCCGCACTGGAGACGGATGACCACGGTTTGATCGACAACTGGTTGCGGCACATCAGGGATGTCGGCCGTTTCAATGCCGATCGGCTGGCCGGGCTGGATGAAGCGGCGAGGCTGGATCGGCTGTGTGAATTGAACGTCACCGAACAGGTGACCAATGTCTGTAACACGTCGATCGTCAAACAGGCCTGGCAGCAGGGGCGGAGGCTCGTCGTACACGGTTGGATCTACAGCGTCGGCGATGGCATCCTGCACGAACAGGTGCCGGAGATCGATTCGCGCGAGGCGCTGGCGGATGCCTGTTGCGACGACGCCGCCTGGATCACCGGCGTGCGTTGACCCGGATGCTTGCTGAAGGTCTGTCGAATGATTGAGCTCGCACACCGCGCGTTCGGTGACACATCGAACCCGCCCATGCTGCTGCTGCACGGCCTGTTCGGGTCGTCGAGCAACTGGGGAACGATCGCCCGCCAATTGGCCGACCGTTACCAAGTCATCGTGCCGGACCTGCGCAACCATGGGCAGTCACCGCACGATCATGTGCACAATTATCCGGCCATGGTCGACGATGTCGTCGCCCTGATGGACCGGCTGGGTCTCGGCCCGGCTGTCATGGCCGGGCACAGCATGGGCGGCAAGGTCGTCATGCAACTGGCGCTGTCGGCGCCGGAGCGCGTCGCCGGCCTGGTCGTCGTCGACATGGCGCCGATCAGTTACTCGCATAATTTCAACCTGGTGCTGCAGGCCTTTGATGCCGTGGATCCCGGTTCGGTCAGGAACCGGGCCGATGCCGATGTTGCGATGGCCGCGCTGGTGCCGGAGCCCGGCGTGCGGGCATTCCTGCTGCAGAACCTGGTCAAGCGGCCGGACGGCTGGGGCTGGCGGCAGAACCTGGCGGCACTGCGCCGTGAACAGGCCGACATCCTCGCGTTTCCGCACCATCCCGACGCGGATGCCTACAACGGCCCGACCACGTTCATCCATGGTGAATTGTCGGATTACGTGAAACCGTCCTACGAGGCGGAGATCGCACGGCTGTTTCCCCGTGCAACGCTGTGCAGCGTCGCCGGTGCCGGTCACTGGGTCTACGCCGAGCGGCCCGATGGCTTCATGGCCTGCCTGGAGGCCTTCCTCGCCGACCTGCCGTAGCGGCGTTCAATTGCCGCGCATCGACGGGTGGAGGAAGCGACAGCGGCGCATTGCCTGGCCCGTGGCCGGGTGTCCTGTTGGCAGCCCGGTTTCCGCGTAACCCAAGGGAATCGTGACTCATTCAGCGCGCAGCGCCTCGACCGGGTCGAGGCCGACGGCGCGGGCGGCAGGCATGACACCCGCCAGCAGGCCGGTCAGGATGGCAATCGTCATGGCGAGCAGCGCATAGTCCCAGGAGACCTGGGCCGGCAACCCCGGAATCAGCGCGGCGACCAGCCAGGCGCTGCCTGCCCCGAGCGCGATGCCCACGGCTCCCCCCAGCAGAGCGAGCGCCACGGCCTCCCCCAGGAACAGCGCGATGACCTGTCTGCGCCGCGCGCCCAGGGCCCGCAGCAGGCCGATCTCGGTAGTCCGTTCGTTGACCGAAATGATCATGATCGTCAGGATGCCGATACCGCCAACCAACAGCGAAATGGCACCGACAGCAGCCACGGCCATTGTCAGTATGTCGAGTACCGAACCGAGGACCTCGATCATCTGGTCCTGGGTAACGATCGTGAAGTCCTCGCTGCCGTGGCGGGCGAGCAGGCGTGCGCGGATCCTGTCGGCGAGCATATCGGCGTCGGTTCCCGCATGGTAGAGGACGTCGACCTCCATCAGGCTGTCGCGGTTGAACATTGCCATCGCGCGGCCGATCGGGATGTAGACGGTGTCGTCGAGGTCGAACCCGAGCATCTGGCCTTTCGACTGCATCGTGCCGATGATGCGGTAGGTCTCGCCACCGATACGGATCCGCTCGCCCAGTGGCGAGCGGCTGCCGAACAGTTCCTGGCGCAGTTTGCTGCCGAGTACGGCGAAGGATCGCGCCCGGCGGGGTTCGTCGTCCGGCAGGAAACGACCGAGTGCCGGCCGGATCTGCCAGACCTCGGGAATCGCGGCACCGGTGCCGAATACCGATGTGCGTCGGCTCAGTCCCGCCGCTTCGACTTCGGCATTGCCCTGCACGAACGGCACGACTGCACGTACCTGTGGCAGTTCGCGCAAGGCCTCGGCATCGTCGAGGCTCAGCGGCCGGACGTTGCTGATCAGCGCGCCGGAGATGCCGAATGTCTCGGTCTTGCCGGGGGACACCGCGATCAGGTTGGTCCCGAACTGGGTGAACTCGTCGACGATGAAGCGTTGTACGCCGGCCCCGATCGCCGTCAGCAGTACGACCGATGCGATGCCCACGGCCACGCCCAGGCCGGTCAGCAGGCTGCGGACGCGATGCGCCAGGATCGCGCTGCCAGTCAGGTGGAGAATATCCCGCCAATGCATCGTTTCAGCGTCCGCTCAAGGCCTGCACCGGATCGAGCAGGGCGGCGCGCCTGGCCGGTAGCGTACCGAACAGCAGGCCGGTCAGGACGGCGACGACAACCGATGCCGGCACAGCCCACAGTGGCGCGGCCACCGGGAACTCCGGCAACAACTGCTGCATCGCCAGGATGCCGCCGCTCCCGACCAGCACGCCGATGCCGGCGCCGGCGGCCGCCAGCAGCATGGCTTCGACCAGGAATATCCGCAGCACCTGGCGGGCCGGCGTACCGAGGGCTTTCATCAGGCCGATCTCCGCCACGCGCTGCGACACGGCGACGAGCATGACATTCATGATCAGGATGCCGGCCACGCCGAGACTGATCGCGGCGATGCCGCCGACGGCGTAGGTCATCGTGCGCAGGATGTCGTCAAAGGTCTGCAGCAATGCATCCTGCGAGATAATGGTGACGTCGTCCTCGCCATCGTGGCGTTGCTGGATGAGGGTGCGTGCCGCGGCCTTTGCCCGCTCGACGTGATGTTCGCTGCGTGCCTCGATCAGCACGCGAAACAGCGATGTCGTGTCGAAAAGCTCCTGCGCGGCCGCGACCGGGATCACGATCATGTCATCGAGGTTCTGTCCGAACGACTGGCCACCTTTGCCGATCACGCCGATGACGCGGAATCGACGGTCGTCGACACGCACCCACTGGCCGATGGCACGGTGGCCGCCGAACAGGGCCTTGCGCAGGCCCGCGCCGAGCACGGCGACGTTGGCGGCGCGCGCGGGATCGATGTCGGGCAGTGCGCGTCCGCTGGCGGTCGACAGGTGGCGCATCGGGAAGTAGGCCTGCGTGGCGCCGATGACGGTGACCTCGCGTTCACGATTGCCGTACGACACCGGTGCGTTGCCGACGACCAGTGGCGCAACACGGGTGATGCTGCGCGCCCGAAGCAGGGCCAGCGCGTCATCCAGGGTCAGGTCGCGCGGTGTCTCGCCGAACAGTGGCGGTGCGCCGCCGGTGGTCTCCGAACGCCCTGGCATCATGATCAGCAGGTGTGTGCCGAGCGAGGCGAACTGGTCCGCCACGTAACGCCTCGCGCCCTCACCGAGCGCAGTCAGCAGGACCACCGATGCCACGCCGATGCTCATTGCCAGCAGCATCAGCAGGGTTCGTTTGCGTGCGCCGGCCAGCGACTGGCCGCTGAAAAGCAACAGGTCAGTCGTGCGCATGCAAGGTGTCCCGGTCGATCCGGCCGTCGACCATGCGCACGTGACGCCGTGCCCGGCGGCCGACCTCCTTGTCGTGGGTCACGACGATCAGCGTGATGCCGTCATTGTTCAGGCGCTCGATCAACTCGACGACCTCGCCGCCGGCGTGCTGATCGAGATTGCCGGTCGGTTCGTCGGCCAGCAGCAGGGAGGGGCGCATGACGATCGCGCGGCCGATCGCGACCCGTTGCCGCTGTCCGCCCGACAGCTGATCGGGCCGGTGTTGCGCGCGATCGGTCAGGCCCAGTGCGGCGAGCACCTCGGTGACACGCTGGTGACGGGCGCGCGGCTCGATCCCCGCCAGCATCATCGGCAGGCCGATATTGTCGGCGGCCGTCAGGCGCGAAACCAGGTGGAAGGCCTGGAAGACGAAGCCGATATGGCGCCGCCGCAGCGCTGCGCGCTGTTCTTCGCCGAGTTCGCGGGTTTCCTGGTCGAACAGGCGGTAGCTGCCGCTGTTGGGGCGGTCGAGCAGACCCAGCACGTTGAGCAGTGTCGATTTGCCGGAGCCCGACGGGCCCATCACCGAGACGTAGTCACCCGCCTCGAAGGCGATGCTGACCTGGTCGAGCGCATGCACGGTTTCGTCGCCGACGACGAAGTCCCGCTCGACATCCTCGAGCACGATCACGGTTCGGTTTCCGGGTCGATGCGTGCCGGCGCACCATCGGCCAGGCCCTCACGCTCGACCGAAGTCACGACGAGTTCACCTGCTTGCAGGCCGTCGAGCACCTCGGTGTGGTCCCAGTTGGACGTGCCGGTTTCGATATCCCGCGTGGTCAGGGCGCCGGCCGACGCGTCGAAGACATACACGCGGCTCCCCTCGATGACGGCCTCGGTCGGAATCCTCAACGTGTCCCGGCGCACGTCGAGAATGATCTCCACGTCTGCCGAGTACCCGGCCAGCAGTTGCACGATATCGCCTTGATTGACGAACTCGACCTCGACATCGACGGTACGCGCCTGTTTTTCGACATCGAGCACGTAGTCGCTGACCCGACGCACGCGGCCGTTGAAGCGTCGCTGCCGAAAAGCGTCGAGGGTCACGCGCGCCGGCTGGCCGACGGCAACGTCGGCGACATCGATTTCGTCAATCGGCGCGAGGAGGTAAAAACAGCTGTTGTCGATCAGGTCGACCGCGGGAGGCGTGGCGATCCCGATCGGTGACGGGGTGACGAATTCGCTGAGCTCTCCGTTGATCTCGGCCACGACACCGTCGAACGGCGCGACCAGACGGGTCTTTTCCAGTGTCGCCTCGGTGACCCCGACCCGCGCGCGACTGACTGCCGCCGTCGCCTGGGCCGCTTCGCAGGCGGCATCGGCGGCGTTGGCGGTGGAAACGGCCTGGTCGACCTGTTCCTCGGATACCAGCTTGCGTTCACGCAACGTGCGTTGTCGCCGCGCTTCGCTTTGGGCCTGCTGCGCCTCGATGCACCGCGCACGGGCCGTTGCCGCTGCGCTGGCCGCTTCCTGTTTATTGAGCGCCAGCTGGGCGTCGAGGTCCTTGTTCCATAACTCGAGGAGCAGTTGGCCCTGTTTGACCCTGTCGCCTTCGCCGACCGGCAGACTGGCGATCTGGCCGCCGACGCTCGGCGACAGTTTCGCCCGCCTGCAGGCCTTCACGGTACCCGCGCGGGTGTTCGCCACCGTTTTCTCGACCGTGCCCCGTTCCACGGCGATGACAGTGACGGGTACCGGTCTTGACCGCGTCGACCAGCCGTACCAGGCCCCGATCGCAGTCAACACCAGCAGCAGGAAAACCACGCGTCTGCGCGTCATGGTGGATGCCCCCTCTCCACCAAGTATCGCAGTTTCTAGCCGTCTCGCTCGATTGATCCGGCGCCAGCGGCAGGACGGGAGCCCAAGCGACCAGCCCACCCGGTCGTCAGAAGTGACGAGACACGGCTCGCATTGCCGTGGATGCTGTCTTCACTGGCTCCGTGACATTGGCGGGGCCGCTTAATGTCAGCGCTGGCTGCGAATTTCGTTCAACACCGCCTCTGCCAGGTCATCCGGGTGGTATTTCTGGATGAAGCGGTTGGCACCGGTCCGGTTGACCATGTCGCGGTTGAACTCGCCGCTGATCGAAGAATGCAGCAGGATGTAGATGTCGCACATCTCCGGCATCGCGCGCAGGCTGGCGGTCAGCTGGTAGCCGTCCATCGCCGGCATCTCGATGTCGGAAATGATCATCGACAGGTGTCGCCGCAGGTCGATGCCCTGCTGTTTCAGGGCGTCGAGTTGCTGTAGCGCCTGCCGCCCGTCATTCGCGACCAGGCATTCGACGCCGATCTGTTCGAGGGCGCGGCGGATCTGGTTGCGCGCGACGCTCGAGTCGTCGACGACGAGGACGCGCTTGCCGGTTGCATTTGCGCTTGCGGACAGCGCGTCTGACACCTTGGTGTTGGTGTGCGCGACCTCGTCGTATACCCGTTCCACATCCAGAATCGCGATCATCGCGTTGTCGATGACGGTTACCGAGGTCACGTAGGTGTGGCGGCCGCTGCCTTTCGGCGGCGGTCGGACCTGGTCCCACTGCGTGTGCACGATGCGATCGACTTTGCCGACCAGGAAGCCGTGTACCGAGCGGTTGTGCTCGGTGATGATGATGTTGGTGCGCGTGATGTCCGCAAACGACGGTTTGCCGATCGCCGTGGCCAGGTCGATGACCGGCATGTTGCGCCCGCGCAGGTGGGCGACCCCACGCACCAGCGGGTGCATGCCCGGGACCCCGGTCAGGCGCTGGTAGGGGATGATCTCCTGCACCTTGAACACGTTAATGCCGAACAGTTGGTCGTCGCTGGTCCGAAACAGCAACAATTCCAGGCGCGTGCCGGCGACCTTGTTCGCCTGGAGCACCGAATTCGTCGAGTCTCGATTGCCTTTTGCTGGCATCAGTCGCGCCCTGTTCAATGGAAGGTCGGAGTCGGCTTGTCGGGCGGCGGTCGTGCGGTACGGCCACGGCGGCCAATAGGCCCCTCTCCCCGTGTTGTCGGACGCTGAGTCGGCCGACTTTAGCGCCGCGTCCGGACGAGCGGGTCGCGGTGCCGGTTTTTCGCCTCAGTCCCCCGTGTGCCGCCGCTTGGCCGGCGGTATACTCCGCGGTTTGTTGCATTCAGGGGACACCCATGGCTGATTCAGGCATCAAGAAAGTGGTTCTGGCCTATTCCGGCGGCCTCGACAC
>JAGRGW010000243.1 GCA_020445315.1 Gammaproteobacteria bacterium | reverse complement strand
ACCTCGGCCCAGGCGTGCAGGTCGGTAAAGTCGGCCGTCGGCCCTGACGGCCCGTCGAGTGACTCCTGGTCCGGGGCCAACTGCACCAGGTAACCGGAGACGAACCGTGCCGCGAGGCCCAGGTGGCGCAGGATCTGTACCAGCAGCCAGGCGCTGTCGCGGCAGGAACCCTTGCCGATGTCGAGGGTCTCCTCGCAGGTCTGCACGCCGGGCTCCATGCGGATGACGTAGCCGATCTCGCCCTGCAAGCGCTGGTTCAACTCGACCAGGAAGTTGACGATATGAATGCGCTCGCGCGGCACGTCCTGCAGCCAGCGGGTCAGGCGCGGACCCGACTCGGTGCACTCGAAATAGGGCTTCAATTCCTTGTGCAGCTGTTTCGGGTACTCGAACGGGAAGTGCTCCGCGTATTCCTCGACGAAGAAGTCGAACGGGTTGATCGTCACCATTTCGATGACGAGCGCGACGTCGACGACCATCTTGCGGGTCTTTTCCGGGAACACGTAGCGCGCGACGAAATTGCCGAACGGGTCCTGCATCCAGTTCAGGAAGTGCTCACCGGGCTCGACGTGCAGCGAGTACTGGTGGATCGGCGTACGCGTATGCGGGGCCGGACGAAGCCGTATCAGGTGCGGCGCGAGCGCCACGCTACGGTCGAAGTGGTACTCGGTCTTATGGCGGATCGCCACCCGGATGGACATCAGGTCACCTTGGCCAAACTACGGCCTTTCTGTGGATTTAAAGGCGTCAGCTTAGCAGACTAAGTATGCTCGGCAATGCGCCGGGGCTTCCAAACGCCCATGATTTCCGCTCATACTTTAGTAAACCGGAATTTCGCGGATAACCCCCATGACCTACTGCGTTGGACTCAGCCTGGAAGACGGCCTGGTGTTTGCCTCGGACTCGCGCACCAATGCGGGTGTCGACTACGTCACCACGTACAGCAAGATGCACGTGTTCACGCCGTCGCCCGACCGAATTTTCGTGCTGCTGTCGGCCGGCAACCTGGCCACCACGCAGGAGGTCGTCAACCACATCCAGCGTGACCTCGACTACCCGTCCGGCGGCGCGAACCTGGCCAATGTACGCTACCTGTTCGAGGCCGCCGAGTACGTCGGCAGCGTCAGCCTGTCGGTACAGACCGAGCACAGCCACGCCCTCAACCAGTCCGGCGTCAGCGGCGAAACGACACTCCTGATCGGCGGCCAGATTTCCGGCCAGCCACACGGGCTGATGATGATCTACCCGCAGGGCAACTACATCACCGCATCGCCCGAGACCCCGTACCTGCAGATCGGCGAGAGCAAGTACGGCAAGCCGGCACTGGACCGCATCGTCCACCCGGGCCTGTCGCTGAACCAGGGGGCGCGACTGGCCCTGGTGTCGCTGGACGCAACGACCCGCTCGAACATCACCGTCGGACCGCCGTTCGAGGTCGCGACGTACCAGAAAGACAGCCTGGCGCTCGGTATCCGTTGTCGCTACGACGCCGACGACAAGTACCTGGTCAGCCTGCGGGAGGCCTGGAACAACGGAATCAATGCCGCGTTCCAGGGGCTGCCCAAGTTCTCCTGGGAGGAGAACCAGCAGCAGAAACTGCCGATCCAGATGCAGCAGCAGACCTGAGGCGGAGCTCCCGCCGCCCTTGCGGCGCCGAAGCTGCGTTAAGATTGCCGGTTTAGCCGAAACCGAGGCGACGAGCCGATGAACTCACCAGCCAAACAGACACCGGGCGCACCGGGAACAGACGATGTGGCGGCCTACATGCAGGCGCTCGGACGGCGTGCCCGTGCCGCTTCCCGCGTTCTTGCCGCCGCCGATACCGGCGCCAAGAACGCCGCACTGCACGCCATCGCCGACGACCTCGACACGCGCCGCGACGACCTCGCTGCCGCCAACCGGCTCGACCTCGAAGCCGGCGCCGCGAAGGGCCTGGACGACGCGCTCCTCGACCGGCTCGAGCTGAACACGGCACGCATCGATGCCATGATCGAAGGTCTGCGCCAGGTCGCGGCACTGCCGGATCCGATCGGCGAGATCTTCGACATGAACTACCGTCCGACCGGCATCCAGGTCGGCCGCATGCGCGTGCCACTCGGTGTCGTCGGCATCATCTACGAGTCGCGCCCGAACGTCACCGCCGACGCCG
>JAGRGW010000242.1:12101-14108 GCA_020445315.1 Gammaproteobacteria bacterium | reverse complement strand
CAGCGCGGTCAACGACAGCCCGGCGACGATGGCATCGGTCTGGTCGACGATGGCGCCGATAGGCGCCGCGTTGAAGGCATCCCAGGCGATGAACACGACCCAGCCGTTACCGACCGGAATGGCGCTCACCCCCGCGGTATCGCTGACCGGATCGGCGACAGACCGGTAGATGGCGCGCGCCTGTGGCGGCAGTGAGCTGGCCAGCAGGGTCCGGCTGGCATTCAGCAGCGGTATCGATGGCGGCAGCGATGCGAAAGGCGTCCCGTTTGCGACCTCCCCGTTCAGTGGGTAGGTGGCGGGGTTTACCGAGCCTCGCGCCAGCGAGTAGCCGAACAGTGCATTGACCAGGTTGATCGCCCGGTCGCCCGCGTCACCGAAGACGATGAGCCGCCCCCCGCCATGGACATAATCGGACAGCAGCGCCCGGGTCTGCGTATCGAGGGAATCGACCAGGCTTGGCAATGCCGCCTTCTCCAGGTCGGGGATGACCAGCGCCGCGCTGCCCGGAAGCACGGCCGTGAAGTCGCTGGCCTGGATGAAGTCGATTCGTCTGACCGGATGCCCGTGATTCTGCAACAGGGCCTCCAGGTTGCTCGCCTCGGCCGACGTGGCGCCCGGGTTGTAGTCGACGTACAGCGTACTGGTCAGCAGCGTCACCGGCGGCTCCGCCCGGCCCAGCGACACGGCCGCGCCGAGTGCAGCGATGCCGCCGCCGTCGAGCTCACCGGTCGGTGCCGCGCTGAAGAAATCCCAGCCAAAGTGGACGACCCACCCGTTCCCCACCGGGGCGAACCAGACGGCGGCGGTGTCGGTCATCGGGTCGACGTTGCTGCGGTAGACGGCGCGTGCAAGCGGCGGTAGCGATGCCACCGTCACGGGACGCGTGGCATTGGGCGATGCCAGCGACGTCGACAGTCCGGCGAACGGCGTGCCGACCGCAGCCGGGGCATCCAGGTCGTAGTCCGACGCCGCGATGCCCCGCACCAGCGAGAACCCGAACAGCGTGTTGAGCAGTTGCTCGGCGCGTTGACCGCCGTCGGCGCAGGTCACCAGGACGCCACCGTCATTGACATAGTCCGACAGGACGTCCCTGGCCGCGCTGTCGAGGCTGTCGAGGAAGCTCGTGGCCGGGGCGCGCTCGAGGTCCGGCAGGACCAGCGCGGCCGCGGAATCCAGCACCGTTGCGAGCGTCGCCGCGGCCGTACCGGTGAAGCCGTCGACGTTCCAGCCGAGATTCAGCAGCGACTGTTCCATGTTGCTGGCCTCGGCACCGGCACTACCGGGTACGTACTCGACGAAGGTATTGTCGACCAGCAGGGCCACGTCACGCTCCATCGTCCGCGAGACCACCAGCTGCCGCATCACCGTGTTCCAACCGGCATCCAACGTCCCGACCGGCGTGGCGTTGAACCAGTCCCAGCCGAGCTGTACGACCCAGCCGCGACCGACCGGCACCATCCAGGCCACGGTCGTCGTGCGATCCCCGTTGACGTAGAGCGGCCGGGCCAGTGCCGGCAGGCTCGCCACCGTGACGCTGCGTGTCGCGTTGTTGGCCGGCAGCGTGGCTGGCGCCGCGGTAAGGCCGGTACCCGCAGCGGCTGCCGCATCTCGGTTGTAGGAAGTCGATGTGGCGGTCGCGGGTGTGATCGAGAAACCGAAGGTCTGGTTCAGCAGGTCGATTGCGTGCCCGCCGCTGTCGAGGACCGTCAGCAGGAGCCCCCCGTCGTTCACGAAATCGTTGATGGTCGTCCGCGAGGGGCTGCCGAGGGCGCTGCTGAGCCCGCCGGAGGGGGATGCTGATAGGTCGGGGATCACGAGTGCCTGGTGACCTGCCAGTGCCGCTGCAACGGAAACACCGTCCGTGCCGGTAAACCGGGTGACACGGGTCCCGCCGCTCAGCAGGCTGGCCTCCATATTGCTGGCCTCGGCACTGGACGACGTGGGGTCATAGGCCACGAAAGTCGTGTTCGCGAACAGGGCGGCCGAGCGGTTGCCGGGCGGCAGCGC
>JAGRGW010000242.1:1037-11995 GCA_020445315.1 Gammaproteobacteria bacterium | reverse complement strand
CGCCGTGACCGCGGCGGCATCCCCGTTCGCATAGATCGCCGTTCCCCCCGGCGGCAGCGATGCCACGCTGACCGCCAATGTCCGGTTCACCGCAGCCAGCGACAGCGGCGCAGTGCGGAAGGCCGCCGCATGGACGCCATCGGTCTGTGAGTAGGTCGACGACGTCGTCGCCGACTCGGACGTGCGCCAACCGAACAGCGCATTGACCAGGGCGATACCGTCGCCGCCGGCATCGGCCATGGTCACCAGCACACCCCCGCCTTGCACGAAGGCGCGGATCTCGGACACGGCGGCCGGGCCGAGACTGTCGAACAGGCTTGTAGCGGCGGCGACTTCCAGTTCCGGTACGACCAGTGCCCGGTTGATCTCGGTGACCTGTGCGATCGACGCAGCACTGAGGTCCGAGAAAGGGGTGACGTCGTACCCGGTCGCGATCAACGACGCGACGACGTTGCTCGCCTCGCTCCCAGAGGAATTGGGCGCGTAATTGACGAAATCGGTATTGATGAGCACCGCGACCCCCGACGCACCGGCGGTCGCCCCGATCCCGATCAGCAGCCATAGCAGGGCGGCGAGAGTACATTGAAGGGCGGCCCGGGACCGGTGCGGCGACCTGCTGCCTCGATCGTCGGTGCCGCTTGAGCCAGATCCTGCCAGGTGCATCTGTCACACGCCTCCGTCTTACCCGAGCGGGCAGCGTCGCCTGCGGACCGCCCGCGGACCCGGTCCAGGATCGGGTTGTCTTCATCAATATTAATCCCTCCGACAGAAGTCCGCCGATCGCAAACAGCGATTAAGGCGCATGTGCAGAGCGGCTCTTCGCGCACTGGCCCAAACGGCGGGCGACGCCCGAATCATTGTCCGCAGGTAGTGTTGTGAACGGCCCCGTCGCGGCGAACTGGATCTCCAGGCCAAGGAGGCATAGCAGCAAAGAACCCTCTCTTCGTTGGCGCCCAGCGGGCGGTCTCGCCTGATCGGCCCGGGCATCTGCCGTCGGCAGGCGGCTTACGCTCGCCCATCGCCGTGTAGATCGGCATCACGGCTCCGAACGCTTCCCGAAGACGGCCTCGCCTGCCCGCTTTCCCCTCCCCACCTGTTTCCCGGCCAACTCGACGCTGGTCGGTGCCTTCGCCCAGCTGAACCGCAGCGAGCCGTCAGGACGCTCGGCGTAAAGCCCGTCAGGGAACAGCATGAGGAAGTGCGCGCGATGCAGCTGGGTCAGAAATCGCGCTTCTTGTGACGTGAAGGGATTCACTGATGCCGCGGGCGCATGGATGTGCAGAAGCGGTCAGCTGAACGCGACCAAAACCGGATGTGATGCCGCACGCCCTCAGTATCGCGCACCCTGCTCAGTAGGAACCTTGGTTTCGTCAGAAGCGCCAATTGCCACGTTTTGGGCCTATAGATCAAACGGGTCGAAACACCGCGGAAGCCCGCTAGTCGAAAAGCAGTTTCCAGACAGGGATGAGTTGTATCGGAACGGGATCGGTGGTCAGTTCAGCGATGCCGCAATGAAAGTCGTTGCAGGCCTGGACCGCGAGTTGCCAAGCCGTTATTCCGTGCAACACCGTAACGTCCACAGCGGCACAGTCGTCAGGCGGGACATGATCGGCCGCGATGTCGAACTGGCTTTCGTTGCCCACGTAGCTGCGGTAGAAGGTCGAGTCCCTGGCGACCAGCACCCGGTAGTAGGTGGCATTCTCGTGCAAACCACCGTCACCGTCGTCAGCATCCCAGACCACGCATGTCGGTTCTGTCCGCTCCCCGCAAATGGGCGCAATGCGTGCCCAGTCGCATGCGTTGATGAACAGGTCCGCGACGCCCGCCGATGGGGATGGCAATACCGTGTAGCCCATGTCTGGCGGCGTGTAGTCACTGCACCCCACGTCGGACTTGCAGGCCTTGATGCGGTACTGAAAAGCCAGCCCGGGTCGTGCATCGGGGACGCTGTCAGCAATCACGTCGACATAGCTGGCGTCGGCCCCGGGCAAGTTGGAGGCGAGTTCGGCCCAGGTGACCGACGATCCGCTACCGGCAGCCCGTTCCAGGTAATAGAAATCCGCATCAGGCGCCGCTGTCCACTCGATTGTGATGTCGGTGAGGCTGGTTCCATCCGAAGCGCTTAATGCAGCCGGCACCTGCGGAGGCTCGGGCGGTGGTGGGGGCGGCTCGTCCTCGCACGGGATTCGGGTGCCGAAATGCCGCGAAATCGAATCGAGCCAATCCAGCATTTCCTGGTCCTGTGGAACACAGACCTGTGTTTGCGAGTAATAGAACGCATTCAGGCTTTGCGACAGGTAGGTGTGCGGAATCGGTCCATCCAGGTTCGGGTTCGAACCGACCTTCAACCCCGCGAGATCGTTCCTACCCAGGCTCAGCGGCAACTGCCCCGAGAGATTGTTGCCCGTCAGGTCAATCGAGATCCCCGGCCACACCGGGGCGAGCGGCTGACCGGGGCCCAACAGGTCGTTGGGTATGGCTCCGGTCAGTTCATTGTTGACCAGTATCAGGGTTCGCAAGGCCGGCAGGTCTGCGAGTTGCGTCGGAATCAGGCCATACAGCTGATTGTTGCTGAGATCGAGCTTCTGCAGGTAAGGCAGATTCTCGAACGGCGCACCCGGCAAGACGCCGTCCATCCCGACCGACTTGAGGTTGAGTTCGACGACGTGACGGTCTTTGCCGCCTTCGTCCGAACAGCGGATGGTGCCGCTGGTCAGGCCGCAACCCGGTCCGTCTTCGTCCCAGGGGTGGTTTCCTCCCGAAACGTATGCCCAGCTGGCGCCGCCGGTTGCCTCGTAGATGGCCATCAACGCTTCACATTCCTCGACCGCGATGGTGCGAAACGCGTCGTCGGCCTCGCACCGCACCGCTGCCGAAGCCGGCAGCACGGGCAACCAGAGCAGCGCAAAGGCCGCGATACGAACAGCCCTGGCGAGACCAAAACTGACGACAACCCGAAGTCGATTCCTGATCACGACCGTTCTTCCTGCCACATCACGTCGATATGTTACTTGAACGTCTTACCACAGGCGTGGATCGGCCATTGACCCCGAGGTTGACGCCGGTCAACCACGCGGAAAATTGGCCACCATCGTTCGTCCGGGCGCAATAAATCAAGACCGCGACTTCGCTACCTCGTCGGGCACCGTCCGTTCTGTCGGATTCGTTATCATCACACCTGTTCCGGCGCGCACCGGCTGACGAAACCCATTTGGTGCGCGTCGGAACCTCCCGAATCTTCACCGATGTCGCGAACACGGAGATAACGACGATGGACAAGACCCCGCCCCGGCACGGCCGCACCGGCCGCCCCATCGATACCGACAAGCTCGATCGCGTCGTTGCCGAGGCACGGCGTGGCATGGACGCGCGCGCGGCCGGATATCGCGAGCAGGCCCTCAAGCTCTTCCCCTGGGTGTGTGGGCGCTGTGCACGGGAGTTCGACCGCACCAACCTCCGCGAATTGACGGTGCACCACAAGGACATGGACCACGACAACAATCCCCCCGATGGCAGCAACTGGGAGTTGCTGTGCCTGTACTGCCACGACAACGAACACCAGAAGTACGAAGAGCGCATGGCAGCGATTGCCGCGGGTCGCGGAAGCGGCAGCGATTCGACGACCTCGCCGTCAACGACGCATCGCCCGTTTGCCGAGCTGGAATCGCTGTTCAGGAAAAAGGACTGAACCGGGTCCGGCAACCGCAGACCCGGCACGTCGGGTCAGAAGTTCGTTGCGTTTCAGCGTGGCCGCACACCTGCCAACCGTGGCGAAGCACGGCTGCGCGGGGTCAACGGCAATGTTCAAGTACATGCCCAGGCCGATGCCGGTCGCTCGGTTCGGGGCCAGCAGTCAGTCTCAACAGTCGGGCCCGTTGTGGGCAGCTGCGGTTCGAAACGGGTAGAAGTACCGGTAAGACGGCGAGACCTCACCGCCGGCCGTATCGTAGGCTCCCGCCCATTCCGTCACGCGACGCAAACCATTCAACGTGAACCCTGCCCGCACAGTCCAGAAGTAGCGGCTGCACGGTTTTAGCGGTGTCGCAACGGCATAGGTCGGCTCGACCAACCCGCGGGCCTCGTGCAGCAATACCGCGGGCTCGGCAACACCGGCGGGAACGACCTCGCCCGAGTACAACCGCAGGTCGTAGGTAATATCCGAGAAATCAGTCACCCCGTCGAATGCGCGCGGGAAGCCTTCCCAACGCAGCGTTGGGACCAGGCTGTCGATATCAACGAAGTGCAGACCGCCCCAGCCCTGTACGTGTCTCGGTTTGCCCGTTATCGATCGCAGGTCCAGGTAAACCTCGGGAGCCGGCGGTTCGTGTGGCGCGAGCACATACAGCGGGACAACACGGTGCTTGCTACCCGATTCCTGCTGTTGGGCCACGGGCCTGTAGACAAGGTAGAGCTCGTCGACCAGTTGCTCCGCGAGTATCCGCTGGCCACGTTCCAGTGCGGTTGCCAGCAGCAAATGCTCTTCTGTCAACCATTCCGAAGACGGATGACATTCGATCATCCGCGCATGCCCGAGCTCGTGCATGAGCTTGCCGGTGGCAATGTCGAATTTGCGTCCGCGTGCCGCCATGTGCAGGCATAGCGGTTCGTCCCCTTTGCCGCTGCCGGCCAGACGGATCTCGAGCAGGCCCAGTTCCAGGATGGTGCCTGCCGCATCAGGTCGTGGTGAATAGTCCGGCCGGTCCCCGGTCCCCTTCCCCGCGATCACCTTCGGATCCTCGACCACCTCGACCTGCCTTCCGGACACGCCGGCCAGGTAAGCGCGGGCCAGTTCGACCAACACGGCATGGGCAGCACCAGGAAGGTTGTCGGCCGCGAACGCCCTGACGGCATCGACAGTCGCCTCCGGTGCTGCCTCTATTGCCCCCACCACGGCCATGACCGGCATCGCCAGGACCGCGCATGGCACGAAGATGAACGGAAAGTACACGCCCGCTCCAAGCGACCGGATACCGCATTCGAGCGCACCCATGCCGGCGTACTTCAGGGCCGCATCAGTCTTGCCGGTTGACCGCGTCTCGACGGCAACCGGCAGGTAACCCTCCAAAGCGAGCTTGTGCTGAGAGACTGCCGGGTCGATATCGGACGGAGGCACAAATCTCAGCGCGACGATCTGCACCGGGTAGTCGTCGATGCGACCGACCAAATCCGGTGCATGAGTATTCTCGACGACGGTTGCGCAGCCGCTGACGCACATCAACAGAAATGCCCAAAAGACGGGTTTGTGGAGATGGCCTCTCACCGGTCCCCGTCCCCTTTGTCGACAATTCGCCAGTGCAGCGACCTGTACTCGCCACGACCTCCGACGGTCACCGCAGTCAACCGGCGGTCGGCGTCGATAGCCAAGTCGACCACGTGCCCACCCGCGGCGCCGTCGAGACGCCGATGGCTTCGACTGCCACCTTCGAACGGTGTGCCATCAGCGCCACCCATGCGCCACACGTGGACCGCTGAACGACTGGCCACGGCAATCAAAGCCCCCTGCGGGTCGAACGCGACGGGGCCGAAACAGTTGCCCCCTTCGAGAATTTGCGTGTACATGTCACGCGGTGCATCGCCGGCCAACGGCAGCATGGCGACATGGGTCGGCAGCAGCAGCCGGTCACCACCCCGGCCCAGCGACGCCGTCAGCAGCCCGACGTCCCACCACTCGACGTACCGGCAGGCGTTGCGGATGAGCCAGCGGCCATCGGGCGAAAATACAAAGTGGGCCGGCGAACGCGCACGCGCGAGATCAAACCGGGTATCCATGATGCGGTGCTGACGCACGTCGGAAGCGATCAACGCCGTGACCACTGGGCTCAGCGCGGCACTGTCCAGTTCCACGATACGCGCCGGGGCCGCGGGTGCCGGCTGCTGCACGACTGCGCCATTATCACCAAACCGGAGGCGCCCACGGGAGGTGGCCAGGAACGACGGCGTTTGCCCGGGCTCCAGGTTGAACACCCCGGAGGCTCCGAACCCGACCAGCCCGGACTGACAGCAGCCGTACTGCAGCAACTGCGCGCCGGGCGTCGTTACGACGCTCTCCGGCTCGTAGTGTCCTGATGCGCGAACCAATACCGTGGCGGTGTCCCCCTGCGAGATCAGCAGGTGTTGTCCATCGGGGGCGAAGTCCACACGCGGCTGCGGCACGTCAACCCAGAAGCCGGGGAGCTTTCCGGAAAACCTGCCCACCGTCTGTCTGGCATCCAGGTCGATGATCCACACCGTGTTCTTCACGTCCATGATCGCCAATAGCGCCCCGTTGGGCGAGAGTGCAGCCAGAACCGGCGCACCGCCACCGTCCGCATGAAAGAGTCGTACGTCTTTGAGCTCGGCTATTCGCGACAGCTCGAACGTCTCTTCGGGTTCGATGCGCAGCCCGGAAGCCTCCGGTTCGATGCAGCCAGCCTCGCGCAGTTTCCATTCTGGTGACCGGTCGGACGAGCACTCGATGTACGCGACCCGTTGCGTATCGTCGAGCGCGACATGCAGGCGGAAACGCTGGCCGGATATCATGTCGCCATAGGGAATGCCGATCGGTGTGATCAGGGCAAAGGCCAACTTGCGATCGGCTGTCCATTCGTAGATCCAGTCGCGCGCCGTGTCGTGCAGGTCGGGAGTGCCCAGCAGGCGCCTGACCTCCTCACCCGGCTGCCCGGGCGCGGGCAGCGATATCTCGGTCAGGGGCGGATGGCTGTCGGGCAGCGGAATGGTCCCGCAGGCGCCGAGCAGCAGCGTACACAACGCCAGACTGCCCACGAGTGAAACAGGGTTTCGCCACCAATCCGCCGCCGAAGCCGCAGGACCGCGTTGCCAACGAGTGCGCCGGTCGATACGCAGGCGAGAAATGTCAGAGTCGATCATTTGCGGGCACCGGTTTGCCTGGAGTCGACATGCGGCGGATATTTGCGCTTGTCTCGCGGGCCGATCGTTCTGTCAATCGCAGATCCCGGGCAACGCCGGGACCAGCATGACCGGCTTCGCCCTGATTGCAGCACAGTCGCCAACCGCGAAACGCCAATACTCGTCGCGCACCACTTCCTCAAGGGTGTCTTTCAGTCGAACCGTGTGACGAAATACGCCGTTTTCGACCTGTTGAGACGATGCCGCCGGAGCCGGCGCCCCACTCATCCAGGCAACTGTCGCAACGGGCAGAAAGGCGATCACCGTCGCAGACCATAGGATCGGATAAGACGCCATCATCACCGCGTCGCCCAGGGAGGGCGTCGACGCGCCGGGGACTCCAGTGTATTCACCCGGCGATTCGGGTGGACGCGGAAAAGGGTTGGGCAAGACCTCGACCCGGATCACTCTTCCAACGGGCAGCAGGTCACGCTCTGCCGGCTGCTGAACCCAGGCGTCTGGCAGCGCCACCGGCATATCCCTTGTCGGCGCCCCAGCCGAGCAACCAAACAACAGGCCGACGCAGGCCGTGGCCAGCCGTACGGGCATGCCACTCCGCAGGGATTTATTCGATGTGTATCGGCGCGACCTCACCGCGCGGGAAACGGTGTTCATGTCAAAGAACCCCCGAAGGAGCCGGCCGGAGTGGCCGCGACCAGGCACACGACCGTGTACCTGACCTGTGTATAGTCCGGCCACGAAAAATGTAAAGCGCAACCCGTTCCGCACGCGAACTCGACATCCTGGCGCTTGCTGACCGGGTATTCGCCGGGTGCGTCGAGGTAAGGATTCGCGCGCCGACGCGATGGGCGCCGCCTTTCCCACCGGATATACTGGCACGTTCGAATTTGCCACCGAATCGGTCTTGTCGCGGCTGTGGATTGTCAGTGTTTTTTGCCGGCCCCGCCGACTCCCTGCGGCAAGGGGTGCGTAACCGTGCACGCGCGCCGAAGTGGTCACGCAGTCACACGCATGCTTCCGTACCTGGTGCAGGCCCTGTTGACGGTCCTGCTGTTCGCCAGCCAGGCTGAAGCCACCCCGTCCACGCGGGTCAGCATTTCGCTCCCCTCGGAAGTGGAACTCGACGTTCTGCAGTATCCGGCCGATGGTCACACCCTGGTGATCTGGGTACCGTCCAAGCGCGGCATCCGCGAGGGCAACGAGGCCTTCGCGCAGAGTATCCAGGCAACCGGCATCGACTACTGGCTGGTCGATCTGCACGGGTCGTACCTGGCCCCGACAGGCCGCTACGGCTACGCGCAGTTCGATCCCCGCGACATCACGGAACTGGTGGGTCACGCGGTACGGCAGGGCTGGCAGCGGATCATTCTAGGCGGCGAGAGCCGCGGTGCCGCGCTGGTCATGAAGGCCGGGCGGCTGTGGCAGCTCGACAACCCGGGCGATACGCATCTGAAAGGGTACGTGGTTTTCCACCCCTACCTGATCGACGGTGAAACGCCGATCGGGGAGACCGCCGTCTTCCACCCCATCGCCCGCAGTACCAACCTGCCGGTTTTCATCTTTCAGCCCGAGCTGAATCCCAAGTACCTGCACACCCGGGAACTGCTGGAGCAGCTGCAAGACGGCGGGGCGAGCGTCTATGTCAAGACACTGAAGGGGGTGCGTGGCGGCTATCACCTGCGTGAACCCGATCGCCTCAACACGCGCGAACGCCGGGTTCGCGACCTCGTCGGCAGCGATATCAGGCAGGCCATCGAGCTTCTGCTGGATCTGCCCCTGCCGGCCGCAGCCAGCCGGCCGCACGATCGTCAGGATGCCGCCCGAGCCAGTGCCGAGACACCCGACGATGGACTGATGGCCGTCTTGGAGCAGCCCCGGCTCCCGCTGTCGCTACCCGACGGCAACGGACAGCTGATCGACCTCGGGCAATTTCGGGACAAGGTCGTCCTGGTGAACTTCTGGGCAAGCTGGTGCGGCCCCTGCGTCAAGGAGATCGGCTCGCTGATGCGGCTGGTGGAGCACTTCGAGGACACGGATTTCGAAGTGCTGGCGGTCAACATCAGCGAGTCGCCGGAAGCGGTCGCGGCATTCTTCGATTGGCGCGATATCACGCCAAACTTCAAGACCGTCTACGACCTTGACGGCACGGCGGCACGCCAGTGGAAGGTCTACGCGGTCCCGTCGACATACCTGCTCGACCGTGAACACGCCGTGCGCTTCGGTTACCGCGGTGCACTGCGCTGGGACCAGCCGAGCGTTATCGAGACGGTCGAATCCCTGCTGCGTTGAGCCAGCCGGGGAGCGATCGAGAAAAGAGTCCGCTCCCGGCAGGTTCAGGAGGTCGTGTCGAGATCGCGCCGCATCGTCGCCTCGAACATCATCAGGGCCCACAGGAACATGCTGTGGTCGCGGCGGTCCGACTGGTGTTCGTCGAACAGGCGGGCCAGGTATGCGGGGTTGAACAGGCCCGAGTCGACCAGGTAGCCGCTGCTCATGGTCTGCTTCAGACGCTCCTTCAACGGCCCCCTGAACCACTTGGCCAACGGTACGGCGAAGCCCATCTTGGGACGATAGAGGATCTCCTGCGGCAGGTAGGGCTCCAGCGCCTTCTTCAGCAGGTACTTGCCTTCCTGGCCCCTCAGCTTGAATTGCGAAGGCACGGTTGCGGCCCACTCGATGAAGTGGTGATCGAGCAAAGGTACCCGGACCTCCAGCGCATGGGCCATGCTGGCGCGGTCGACCTTGGTCAGGATGTCGCCGACGAGGTAGGTCTTGGTGTCGAGATACTGGATCAGTGACAGCGGATCGTCCGTGCCGGCGCGACTGGCGTGGTATTCCATCGTCTCGATCGCGCGGTAACCCTGCAACTCGCGCTTCAGGCCGTCGCTGAACAGCATCGAGCGCTGCTCGTCGCTGGTGTGTGACACCGTGTGCATGTAGGCCTCGACCGAGCTGCGCGCCAACGCCTGGAACGTGGTCTTGGCACGGAACACGCGCGGCGCCCAGTCGGCTTTCGGATACCACCGGCCGAGCGATCCGAACAACGGGCGGCGGATGCCCAGCGGCACCTGTGACCGGAACCGCTCCTCGTTCATGTGCCAGCGATAGCGCCGGTAACCGGCGAAATGCTCGTCGCCGCCATCACCGGACAGTGCCACGGTCACGCGCTTCTTCGCCAGTTCGCAGACGCGGTAGGTCGGAATCGCGGAGCTGTCCGCATAGGGTTCGTCGTAGAGTTCGGCCAGGGTCTCGAGCAGGCCGAAGTCCTCGCTCTCGACCTTCTGTTCGAAGTGGTCGGTCTTGTAGCGCGCGGCAACCACCTGGGCGTACTCGGTCTCGTCGAACTGTTCGACGTCGAACCCGATCGCACAGGTATGCACCGGGTCTTCCTGCAGGCCGGCCATCATCGCAACAACGGCACTGGAATCGACGCCGCCGGACAGGAACGCCCCGAGTGGCACCTCGGCGACGAGGCGCACGTCGACCGCCTCGCGCATGCGCGCGATCAGTTGCTCGCACAACTCCACTTCGGAACCCACGGCAGTCGGCGCGAAATGAAGGTCCCAGTACTCGCGCGGCTCGGCCAGCGGCTCACCCCGACGCAACAGCAGGGTATGGCCCGGCGGCAGTTTCAGTACGCGCCGGTAGATCGTCCTGGGCTCGGGGACGTAACCCAGCGCAAAGTAATCCTCGATGGCGCGCGGATCGACCTCGCGATCGATCGCGGGATGCTGCTTCAGCACCTTCAGTTCGGACCCGAACACCAGGTGCCCATCGTCGAGCACCGCGTAGAACAGCGGCTTGATGCCGAGACGGTCGCGCGCCAGGAACAGGCTCTCGCGCTGGCGATCGTAGACGGCGAACGCGAACATGCCGCGGAAGTGTTCGACACATGACGTGCCCCACTCCTGCCATGCGTACAGGATGGTCTCGGTGTCCGAGCGGGTCTTGAACCGGTAGCCCTTGGCCTTGAGTTCGTCGGCCAGCTCCATGAAGTTGTAGATCTCACCGTTGAACACGACACACAGGTTGCCGTCTTCGCTGAACATCGGTTGTTGTCCCGACGACAGGTCGATGATCGACAGGCGACG
>JAGRGW010000242.1:0-926 GCA_020445315.1 Gammaproteobacteria bacterium | reverse complement strand
CGAAGATGCCGGCTATGCCACACATGCTAGTTACCTGCCGCTTTGCCGGGCGGGCAATGCCGCTCTCTGGCCGAAAGGAAGGGGGGCAACGTGCAACCGCCGCCCGTCTCGGTCGGGCGCAGCGCTATGGCGGGGCAGAAAATACTCACGGGAGGATCATGCAATCAAAGTCAAAGGGAATGAACAGCATAACGGGTAAACGCACCAATACTTGAGCGCGCCGGCATTCTCCTACAAGCCCTGTAGGTTGCCCAGCCCGGTTATTGGATACCCAGCAGGTAATGCACGACCGGCAGAACCACCCCGGCGGGATCGGTCCCGACGACGACACGAACGCGGGCCGTGGCGACAGCCACCTCGCCGTCGGCGCGACAACGCATCGGCAATTCCAGGTAACCGGCGCCCTCGGCAAGCACCTCGACGGTGAAGCGCCCCGACCAGATGCCCTCGCCCGGCCCCGCCTCGACGACTTCGGCGATCGGCTCCGGCGGCATCACGATGCCGAAAAGGCGGGTATCGACCGACAGGATGTCGGGCTGGACGAACGCGAAATCCTGCACTATCCCCACACCGCTCGTCGCAGCAACCGAAACACTGACATCGAACCGGTCCCCCGGCGTGAGCTCCGGCGTTGCCGCGTTGCGGAGGACGTCAACCGACCAGCCCAATTGCGTGGGCCGAAGCGTCAGCTCACAACTTGCACCCGGCAATGTCGATTCGCCCGACCGAATACCGACACCGATGCTGAAAACCCCCGCTCGACCATAGCTGCGCGAGACCGACGCACCGGCTTCCTGCACGCTGCCGTCCCCGAAGGCCCATTCGATCCGGGTATCGGCGAGACACGCATCGAGCAGCGATTCGCGACAGGTCTCGTCGGCGCAATGCGACACATCGACCGACGTCAGGCAGTAAGGATACAGGTC
>JAGRGW010000241.1 GCA_020445315.1 Gammaproteobacteria bacterium | reverse complement strand
CCGTTCGTCGAGTTCCGCTTCCCGCGCTACGGCACGATCAACGTCGACGACATCGAAATGGAACTGCGCTTCGCGATCGAACCCTGGCACGTGCTTGGCGAAGAGGTCACGGCGCAGGGCACGGCGCGGTTCGTCGATTCCTCGGTCGAGCGCCTGCAGCTGAAGGTGCAGGGCATGACCGACACGCGCCATGTTGTGACATGCAATGGCCGGCGTGTGCCGTTGCGGTGCACCGGGTCGCGTGGCGAGTTCGTCGCCGGCGTCCGCTACAAGGCGTGGAACCCCCCGTCCGGGCTGCACCCGACGATACCGGTACACGCACCGTTGACGTTCGATATCGTCGATACCTGGTCGGATCGGTCGCTCGGCGGTTGCACTTATCATGTCTCGCACCCGGGCGGCCGCAACTACGAAACGCTGCCGGTCAATGCCTACGAGGCCGAGTCACGGCGCCTGGCACGATTCTGGCCTGTTGGTCATACTGCCGGTGTCGTCAAGGTGGCCGACGAGGCGCCCAGCTGCGAACATCCATACACCCTCGACCTGCGGTCAAGTAACCGCGGCGCGAACTGACGAGGCTCCAGACGCCTATGCCAATCGATCTGAAGGAATACGACCCGGGCCCTTTCTTCGACGAGATGCTGTCGAGCAGGAACCGGGCGCGACCCATCGCCAGGGAACTGCTGACCCTGTTCCGCAAAATGGACGACGGCGAACTGCAGGTGCGGCAACACGCCGCCGACCTCGCCATCAAGGAGATGGGCGTCACCTTTACGGTGTACAACGAAGACGAGGGGGGCATGATCGACCGCAACTGGCCGTTCGACATCATCCCCCGGATCATCAGCAAACAGGAATGGGACCAGGTCGAGGCCGGCCTGAAACAGCGCGTCAAGGCGTTGAACCTGTTCATCAACGACCTCTACCACGACCAGCAGATCGTCAAGGACGGTGTGCTGCCGGCCGAGGTGCTGGCCGAATCGAAGAACTTCCGGCCGCAGTGTGTCGGCGTCGAGCCGCCGCTCGGGGTGTGGGCGCACATCTGTGGTTCCGACCTGGTGCGCGACGTCGACGGCACGATGTACGTGCTCGAGGACAACCTGCGCGTCCCGTCCGGCGTGTCGTACATGCTCGAGAACCGGCTCGTGACCAAGCGCGTGTTCCCGGAGTTGTTCGAGAGCTACGCCCCGCTGCCGGTCAACGAGTACCCGACCGACCTGTACGAGATGCTGGCCGCGCTTTCGCCGCGCTCGGTGCGGCGGCCGAGTGTCGCGGTGCTGACGCCCGGCATCTACAACTCCGCCTATTTCGAACATGCCTACCTGGCGATGCAGATGGGCGCCGAGCTGGTCGAGGGGCGTGACCTGTTCGTCGACACCGATGACACGGTCTACATGCGTACCGTCGACGGACCGCAGCGGGTCGACGTGATCTACCGCCGCATCGACGACGAGTTCATGGACCCGGAGGCCTTCCGAAGCGACTCGATCCTCGGCGTGCGCGGTCTGCTGCGGGCCTGGAAGGCCGGCAAGGTCGGCCTGGCCAACGCACCCGGCGCCGGGGTTGCCGACGACAAGGTCGTCTATGCCTTCGTGCCCGAGATCATTCGCTACTACCTGAACGAGGAGCCCGGTATCCCCAACGTACCGACCTACCGCTGCATGTACCTGGAGGAGCGCCAGTACGTGCTCGAGCACCTCGACGAACTGGTCGTGAAGCCGGCCAACGAGTCCGGTGGCTACGGCATGCTGATCGGGCCGCGCGCGACCAAGGCCGAGCGCAAGACCTTCGCCGGCCTGATCACGAAGAACCCGCGCAACTACATCGCCCAGCCGACACTCGGCATTTCAACCGTGCCGACGGTCGTCGGCCAGGGCCTGGAACCGCGCCATGTCGACCTGCGCCCGTTCATCCTCAGTGGGAAGAAAACCACGGTCACGACCGGGGGGCTGACCCGCGTCGCCCTCCGCAAGGGCTCGCTCGTGGTCAATTCCTCGCAGGGTGGTGGCTCGAAAGACACCTGGATCGTCGACGTCGACTGACCGGAGAAACCTATGCTGTCGCGTGTAGCTGAAAACGTTTACTGGATGGCCCGCTACGTCGAGCGCGCCGAGAACACCGCCCGCCTGGTGTGGGTCAACTCCCACCTGGTCATGGACACGCCGCGTGGCATCACGCCGGGCTGGTCGCCGCTGGTCGAGATCGCGGGCCTGCACGACGTGTTTCACGCCGTCGAGCGCGATACCAGCGAGCGCAACGTCGTGCGCTTCCTGATCGGAGACGCCAACAACCCGGGCTCGATCCTGTCGTCGCTGGTCGCCGCGCGCGAGAACTGCCGTACCGTGCGCGACGTGCTGCCACGCTCGGCCTGGGAGGCGATCAATGAGCTGTACCTGTTTGCCAAGGAGAATGTCCAGTCCGGCCTGACCAAGAGCGGTCGCGACGACTTCCTCGACGGCATCATCGGCGGCTCGCAACGCATCACCGGGATGCTGGGTTCGGTCATGTACCGCGACAAGGCCTGGCATTTCTCACGCATCGGCCGCAATCTCGAGCGCGCCGATATGACGACCCGGATCATCGACGTGCGCTCGACTGACCTGTTCGCGGATGACCTGCACGAGATGCGCTCGCTCGACACGCTGCAGTGGATCAGCGTATTGCGTTCCCTGTCGGGTTACCAGTCGTACCGACGGCATGTCGCCATCCGCGTCAGCCGGCCCGACGTACTCGACTTTCTGTTCCACAACGCGCAGTTCCCGCGCTCCTTCCTGCACTGCATCGACTCCGTCTACGAGAGCGTTGGCGAACTGGAGAATACCGGGCCGTCACTGCGGTGCATCCGTGCGCTGAAACGCAAGCTGCGCGACCACAAGGTCAGCGAGCTCGACCAGCAGGCGCTGCACCTGTTCATCGACGACTTGCAGCTCGGCATCATGGACCTGCATTCACGCCTCGCCGAGGCCTTCTTCCTGCCGCCGTTGCAGGTACAGATGCAGGAAAGCGCCTGACGCGAATCGGTCAGGTGTCGCGGGCCGGCGGGTGCGGCTGCCCGCACATCGCCAGCACGATACGCTCGATGAGCAGCCAGGGGTCGTGCGCCAGTGCACCCTTGATCGCGCGGTCGGCCTGGTGACATTCCCGGAGCAGGCCGAGCCACTGCGGCGTGCGCAGGTTGCCAACGGCCTCGCGCACCAGCGTCGTCCGCTTGCTGAAGACCCGGGCCCGCGAAACCGCGTGTTCCGCCGTCATGCCCTTGGCGATGTCGGCCGATATCTGGGCCAGGGTGCGCGATTCGCGGTGCAGTGCCCACAGCACGACCGGTGCCGCGACCCCCTCGCCACGCAGCCCTTCGATCATGTGCAGGCAGCGCCCGGCCTGGCGCCGCAGGGCGCTGTCGATCAGCTCGAAAACGTCGTAGCGTGCGCTGTCGGCGATGGCATCGAGCAATTCGGCCTCGTCGAGGTCGCCCTCGCCGCGCAACAGCACGAGCTTCTGGATCTCCTGCGCCGCCGCCAGCAGGTTACCCTCGGCCCGGTCCGCCAGGATCTGCACGACTTCGCGGCCCGGAGCGATGCCTGCTGCCCGCAGGCGCTGCTCGATCCAGCGTGGCATCTGTCGCACGTCCACGGGCCAGACCTGGATCACGGCGCCGATGCCGTTGACGGCCTTGAACCACTTGCTGCCCTGCTGCTGACGATCGAGCTTTGGCAGGGAGATCAGCAGCAGGGTGTCCGGCGGTGGATTGTCGCAGTAGGCGCTTATGGCCTTGCCGCCCTCGTTGCCCGGTTTGCCGCCCGGGATTCGCAGGTCGATGATTTTCTTCTCGGCGAACAGCGACATCGCGGTCGCCTCGTTGGCCAGGCGCTGCCAGTCGAAACCGGAATCGACCTCGATGACCTCGCGCGTGCTGTGACCGGCCTTGCGCGCCGCCTCGCGGATCATGTCCGCGCATTCCCCGGCCTGCAGGGGTTCGTCGCCGCTGACCAGGTAAACCGGGGCCAGGTCGCCGCGCAGGTGGTCGCCGAGCTTGTCTGGATAGACCTTCAACCCGGGGTCAACGCGCGGCGAGACGGGTCAGGATGCGGTTGGCGAGATCGCGGCGCATGTCACCGCGCAGCAGTTCGGCCTCGTTGGCGCCGGCCAGTATGGCGTCGTCCGGGCGGTACTGGATGCGCGTGACGCTGATCCGCCGTGGTTCGAGCAGTGTCTCGCCGCGGTTGGAGACCAGTCCCATGCTGACCGATTCCGCCAGTTCATACTCCACGGCCTTGTTGCGGCCGTCGACCGACAGCAGCCGCGAACCGCTTGCCGGGTCGCTCAATCGCAGCGTGGCGGCCGCATCGGCACTGCCGCTGGCAACGGTCACGCCGGCCTGGCGCAGTTGCGCGACGACGGCGTTGCGCAGTGCCGAGTCCAGGCTCAGCCCGCTGACGTGCAGGGGGCTGGGTATGCCGTCCGGGTCGAGCAGCGGCGCCTCGCCGCGCAGGTGGAACCCACAGCCGCCGGCGACCAGTGCAACGAGCAGGATCAGCGGCATCGCCAGGGTCCCGGCCCGGGAGCGTCGGTAAGGACGGATCATTTGGCGACGACGTTGATGAGCTTGTTCGGCACGACGATGACCTTGCGGATGGCCTGACCCTCGGTGAAGCGCTGTACGTTCTCGTTGGCCAGCGCGGCCTGCTCGATCGCATCCCGGTCGGCGTCGGCGGCAACCTCGATCCTACCGCGCATCTTGCCGTTTACCTGGACGACGTATTCCACCGTGGCCGACACCAGTGCGTCTTCGTCGACCACCGGCCAGCCTGCGTGGAGGATGTCATCGCCGAAGCCCAGGTCGCGCCACAGGGCGTGGGTGACGTGTGGCGCGATCGGCGCCAGCAGGCGCAGGATGATGCCGACGCCTTCGCGCAGCGTGGCGACAGCGGAGGCATCGAGCTTGTTGAGCGCATTGACCATGGTCATGCAGGCCGACACCACGGTGTTGAACTGCTGCCGCTCATAGTCGAACAGGGCCTTTTGCAGGGCACTGTGCACCTCGCGGCGTGTCGCCGCGTCATCGGTTGCGGACGACTCGCCGGTGTCCGGCGCATCGGCCAGCTTCGCGGCCAGGGCCCACAGCCGCTTGATGAAGCGGTGCGCTCCCTCGACCCCCTCGTCGGACCACTCCAGCGACTGCTCGGGCGGCGCCGTGAACATCGTGTACAGGCGCACCGTGTCGGCGCCGTAGCGATCGATCAGGGTCTGCGGATCGACACCGTTGTTTTTCGATTTCGACATCTTCTCGATGCCGCCGGCGATCACCGGCTGGCCGTCCGATTTGGCCACCGCGCGCACGACCTGGCCGCGCTCGTCGCGTTCGATCTCGATATCGGCCGGGTTGAACCAGTCGCGCGAGCCGTCATCGTTGGCGCGGTAGAAGGTCTCGGCCACGACCATGCCCTGGGTCAGCAGACGCGAGAAAGGTTCGTCGCAGTCGACCAGGCCTTCGTCGCGCATCAGCTTGTTGAAGAAGCGCGCGTACAGCAGGTGCAGGATCGCGTG
>JAGRGW010000240.1 GCA_020445315.1 Gammaproteobacteria bacterium | reverse complement strand
CGACAGCTTCGCCAACCTGGTCCACGACATAGCGCTGCTCAACGGCCTCGGGATACGCCTGGTGTTGGTGCCGGGCGCGCGGCCGCAAATCGAGCAGCAGTTGGCCGATCGCGGTGCCGACATGCAGGTCGTCAACGGCCTGCGCGTCACCGACGACGACGCGCTCGCCTGCGTCAAGGAGGCGAACGGCGCCGTTCGGGTCGAGATCGAGGCCCTGCTGTCGATGGGCCTGGCGAATTCGCCAATGGCAGGCATCAAGATCCGGGTCGGTTCCGGCAACTTCGTCACCGCCAAACCGCTCGGGGTGATCGATGGCGTCGACTACAAACACACCGGCGAGGTCCGCCGCATCGACGCCGATGCGTTGCGCACGCTGCTCGACAGCGGCGCCATCGGCCTGGTGCCGGCGCTCGGCTATTCGCCGACCGGCGAGGTCTTCAACCTCAGCGCCGCCGACGTCGCCGGCGCCGTGGCGACAGCCGTGGGGGCAGACAAGCTGATATTCCTGACCGAGCAGAAGACGGCCGACAGCCGCGGCCGCGTCATCAGCAGCATGGTCCCGCGCGAGGTCGACCGGCTGCTGGCGCGCCGGCGCAAGATGTCGGAAGAGCAGGCCCGCGTGCTGCAGAATGCCGCCAATGCCTGTCGTGCCGGCGTCAACCGGGTCCACCTGCTCGACCGCCACCGCGACGGGATCCTGCTGTCGGAACTGTTCACCCGCGACGGCGCCGGCACGCTGGTCACCGCCGAGCCGTACGAATCGATCCGCATCGCCCGCATCGACGATGTCGGCGGCATCATCAAGCTCATCAGCCCGATGGAGTCGGCCGGCGTGCTGGTCAAGCGCTCGCGCGAACTGCTGGAACAGGAAATCGACCAGTTCACCGTCGTCGAACGCGACGGTGCCGTCATCGCCTGCGCGGCACTCTACCCGTACCCCGAGAACCGCACCGCCGAACTCGCCTGCGTCGCCGTGCACCCGGACTACCGCGGTATCGGTCGCGGTGACGACCTGTTGCACCACCTCGAGCAGCGCGCCCGCGACAGCGGACTCGACAGCCTGTTCGTCCTGTCGACACGTACCAGCCACTGGTTCCGCGAGCGCGGTTTCGAACAGGCCGCGGTCGATCACCTGCCGCAGGGGCGGCGCGACCTGTACAACTGGCGACGCGGCTCGAAGGTCTTCGTAAAAACACTGGCGTGAGCGCGTGTTAACGCAAGCCGCCCCGCGCGATCATGCGCGGCCTTGGGGCACGCCCGGTCCGTTTGCACCGGCGCAGTGCCGAAAAACGCGAAATCCACCCAGATTCACCGGGCACGCAACTTGCTATGACGAGATGACCAGTCCCGGGGAGGAAAACCGATGCCGCACCGGAATCGTCGAGTCAAGATCGCGACCGCGCCGCAGCGCGATCATCATCGCCAGATGCTGCTGGCCGTGTTGTACCTGTGCAGCGTGCTACTGCTGATCAACGCCTGGCTGGTCAGCCAGCAGGTCGTATCGTTCTGAAACCCGCTCAAGTCGACGGGGCCTGGGCGCGAATCATCCCGATAAACGCCTCGGCAACGGGATTGTCGATGTTGGATCGCGTGCGGGCAATCCACAGCGTGCGCATGATGCGAAGGCCCTCGACTCTCACGTGGTGCAACTGGCCGTCGTGGATCGCGGCCTGCACGGCGAAGCGGGGGAGGAAACTCACGTGCCGACCGCGCTCGAGGATCTCGACGATGGTGTCGGTCGATCCGACCTCCATCGCGATCGGTATGTCGTGAATACCGATGTCGGCAAGCGTACGGTCCAGCGTGATGCGCATTGAGGACTCCCGCTCGCGCAGCACGTAGGCCTGTTTCGACAATTCCGCGACCGGCAGGATATCGACCGCCCCCAGGGCGTGTCCGGGTGCACACACCAGCACCAGTTCGTCATCCAGCCATTTCTGCACCAACACATCCGGATGATCCGGCTGGATCTCGGTCAACGCGAGGTCGGCAAGGCCCGTCGCCAGCCGGGTGTGGATACTGCGGCTGTA
>JAGRGW010000239.1 GCA_020445315.1 Gammaproteobacteria bacterium | reverse complement strand
TCCAGGCAAAGATCGACTTGAAATTGTAGGTCGTCATCGCGACGATCAGGCGGCTGGGCTGGCCGAGATCGAGCACCAGCACGATCAGGCCGCCGACCAGCAGCGTGATTGCCATCAGGCCCGAAAGGCGCGCCAGCGGCTTGTACATCTTCTGCCCGAAGACAGAACCGATGGAGGCCACGTTCAGCGCCCCGGACGCGGCGACGATCATGAAGATCGCGAACACGTGCGGCATACCCCAGACGACCTGGTTCGTCATGCCGGTCACCCAGTGACCTTCGTGCTCCATGTACAGGGTCGCAATGCCGCCGACGGCGATGATGGCCGCCAGTACCGCGAGCAGTCCCCAGTAACGTGGACTCTCAACTCCCCATTCGCGGTAGTGAATCTTCTTCATGGACGATTTAACTCTCTGCTGATCGTTCAGATCGCGGTGTAGCGAACGCCGGTATTCAGTTTCAGGTCGGCTCGAATCTGCACCGTCGGCTGTTTTGCCATGGCCTTGGACACGGCACTGTTCGGGTCATTCAGATCGCCGAACACGATCGCCTCGTGCTTGCAGGCATCCTGGCACGCCGTCGTGCTGCCGCCGTGATCGCGGCGATGCACGCAGAGGTTGCAGCTCTCGACACAGCCCTTGCCGCGCGGTGCGATCGTGGACTTGAACTCGATGTTTTCGTGGATGAACGTGCGTGCGCTGTACGGGCAGGCCATCATGCAGTAGCGGCAGCCAATGCAGGTGTGGCGATCGACCATGACGATCCCGTCGGCACGACGGAACGAGGCACCGGTCGGGCACACGTCGACACACGGCGGGTGCTCGCAGTGCTGGCACATCATCGGCAGGCTGGTGACCCGCCCGGTGAGGTTGTTCTTCAGCTTGACCGAGCGGATCCAGCGTGGGCGCTGCATGTCCCACAGGACGTCGTCGGCGCCTTCCGGCTTGACCAGCATGTCGAGACCGTTCTCGGCTTCACAGGCGGTGACGCAGTCGTTGCAACCGTCCGCACACTTGGTCGTATCGACGAGCATGCCGTAGCGAACCTTGTCCGACACCGCGGTCGCGCGTGGCGTGGCCTGTGCAGACGGGGCCAGCATGGCCGCGGGCACGACGGCTGCCGTGGCAACACCCGTTGCCCTGGCCAGGAACCTGCGCCGCGCCTCGTTGCTCAGCTGATCGTTTACAGACGTCATGATCAGTCCCCCACGGGTTTGGTGGCGTGACAGGTAAAGCAGTCGAGCATCGTCGCCGTGTACTGGTGACATCCGGCACAGAACTCACCCGGTGCATTGACGGCGACGTGGTCGCCGTCGGCATCCCTGCGCACATGGCAATCGACACAGCCGGCGAGGCTGTTGTCGGTCTCGCGGATGCCCTGGTGCACCGTGATATCGCGCTGATGCTTGATCAACTCGAAGTGACTGCGACGCATGAAGTCGGTCGGCTGGACACAGGCATCGAGCTTGTCGGCCCTGGCCGTACCCTCGACACCCTGCCCGGCCAGCGATACGCCACCGAGACCCACGAGGAGCCCCAGGCCAACCGCCATCAGCAGACCCCATCCAATCTTGCCTTTCATTACCACTGCGGCCCCTGCTCGTTACTCGCGACAGCCCGTTCGGGCTTACTCACCCAGACCCATCTTGATGTAACCGGTCGGGCAGACATCGGAACAGATATGGCAGCCGATGCAGCGATCGTAATCGGTCGCCACGTAGCGGCCAGTCGTGGCCTCCGTTTTCTTGACCCGGTAGACGGCATCCTGCGGGCAGAAGATGACGCAGTTGTCGCACTCGAAGCACATACCGCAGCTCATGCAGCGGTTGGCCTCTTCGACCGCCTGTGCCTGATCGAGGCCGATCAGGCGCTCGTGGAAGTGACCAAGCACATCGTCTGCGGACGGCACTTCTTCCCCACGCGCGATACGGGGGGTGTGTGCAAAGTGAGCCAGGAACAGTTCGTCGTGCGGAATGACCTCGGCAAACGAACGGTCCTCGTAGTTGTGGATGGCCCAGTTGCCACTCGACGTGCCGCGCAGGTCACCACGCTCGGCGACGTCGAACGCGGCCGGCGTCAGACCCGCCTCTTCCAGCTTGGCATCCAGGTCAAAGTGATGGACGTCGACCTTCGGACGCTTCTTGTGCGACTGGTTGTTCAGGAACTCGTTGATTGAGTCAGCGGCAACCGAGGCCTGGCCGATCGCGGTCGTCAGCAGGTGCGGACGGATGATGTCGCCGGCAACGAAGTGCTTGGCGCGATCCGGTACCTGGTAGAAGCTGTCGGCATTGATCAGGCCACGACCGTTGTCGAGCACCTCGAGGCCGGACAGGTCACCGCCCTGGCCGATCGCCGAGACGATCATGTCGGCCTCGAGCACCTGCTCGGTGCCCTCGACCGGTGTCGGTCGACCATCTTCCATCTTGCACTGGGCAATCTTCAGTCCCGTGGCGCGGCCGTCGTCGCCGACGATGACCTCGACCGGCATGACACCGTCCAGGATCGTCACGCCCTCGTGCAGCGCGTCGTGTACCTCGTGCTCGGCCGCCGTCATGTTCTCTTTCGGGAACAGCGACGTCAGCGTGACCTCGGCGCCCTGTGCCGCGGCCGTGATGGCCGAATCGTGGGCGACGAAGCCGTCCTGCACGACCAGTTCAGGCCGGTCGGTCGGGTTGGTCTGCTCGATGTGACCGAGGCGACGGGCAACCGAGACGACGTCGATCGAGGTGTCACCACCGCCGACGCAGACGACCTTCGAGGCCGTGACCTTCATGCGACCCTCGTTGAAGGCCTTGAGGAAGGCGACGCCGGAGACGCAGTTCGGGGTGTTTTCCCAGCCCGGGACGGGCAGACCGCGACCGGTCCAGCAGCCCACGGCCCACAGGATGGCATCGAAGTCTTTCTCCAGTTCCTCGACGGTGACGTCGTCACCGACGCGCGTGCTGGTGCGCACCTCGATATCGCCCATGTCGACGATGCGCTGGATCTCGCCGGCCAGCTTGTCGCGCGGGATACGGTAGTTCGGGATGCCGTAACGCATCATGCCGCCGAGTTCCGGCTGCGACTCGAACACGGTCACGCCATGTCCCATGCGGCGCAGCTGGTAGGCTGCCGCCATGCCGGCAGGACCGCCGCCGATTACAGCGACTTTTTTTCCGGTGCTCGCGCCGGCGACAAACTTGTAGCCCTGCTCCAATGCGTTGTCACCGATCCACTGCTCCACGGCATTGATGCCGACGAAGTCCTCGACCTCGTTGCGGTTGCAGCCATCCTGGCAGGGTGCCGGGCAGACACGACCCATCATCGA
>JAGRGW010000027.1:6365-9875 GCA_020445315.1 Gammaproteobacteria bacterium | reverse complement strand
CGGTTGGGACTGGTTCGCGCTGCAGCTCGACGACGGCCGCGACCTGATGTACTACCAGATGCGTGGCCGCGACGGCCGACCGCAGCGGTTCAGCAAGGGCGTCATCGTCGCCGCAGACGGCCAGGTCACGCCGTTGGCGCATGACCAGGTCGAACTCACCGTGCAGCGCCGTTGGACGGCCGAAAACGGCACGACTTACCCGTTGCGCTGGCGCCTGCACGTGCCCGCGCACGGCCTCGATCTGGACGTCGATGCGGCCTTCGACGACCAGCTGATGGACCTGGCCGTGCACTACTGGGAGGGCGCCGTGACCGTCGGCGGATCGCACCGGGGCGTCGGCTACCTGGAACTGAGCGGGTACAGCGACGGTAACGGTCGATAACGACGCGTCACCTGCCCAGGCGGACCGCGAGTTCTTTTAGGTCGACAGGCGTACCCGGCGTGACATGGATACTGCAAGCGCGTTCGGCTTCCGTCAGCGGCTCCCGGCCGGCCAGCTGCCGTTCCAGTACCGACAGGTCGGCGTCGGAGACATTTTTGTGATCGGCCCTGCGCGCGACGATCCGCTGGCGCAGCACGGCCGGCTCCGCGTCGCAGTCGAGCACCAGGAACGGCACCGCCAGTTGCCGGGCGAGGTCACGAAAGCGCTCGCGCTGCGAACGGCGCAGGAACGTCGCATCGACGACGGCGAGATACCCGGCCGCGACAACGGTGCCGGCCAGTTGCGCCAGGCGGTCGTAGGTACGCGCGGTCAGTTCCGCCGTGTAACCGCCCTGCGCCGTTGCGGCGTCGGTGGCCGCGAGCCCCAGCAGCCGCTTGCGCTCGACATCCGAGCGCAGGCACACCGTCGGCAACACATCGGCGAGTGATGCCGCCGCGTAACTCTTGCCACTGCCCGACACGCCGTGGGTGATGACGATGCCAACGGCGCCCCGCTGCGTCAGGGTTCCGGCCAGCGCGACGTAACGTGTCACCTCTTCGATAGCAGCCTGTCGCCCGCCCGCATCATCCAGCTGGCCCGAACGGATGGCCGCGATCTTGGCCCGGACCATCGCCCGGTAGACCGCGTAGAAGCGCAACACCACCAGCCCCCCGTAATCGCCGAGCTCCTGCATGTAGCGATCGACGAAGCGGTTGGCGAGGTCGGCACGGCCATGACCGTGCAGGTCCATGTAGAGAAAGGCGATGTCGTTGACGGTGTCGATCCAGCGCAGTGCCGGGTCGAACTCGATCGCGTCGAACACGACGGCCCGGCCGTCGATCAGTGCGATGTTGCCGAGGTGCAGGTCGCCGTGGCATTCGCGCACGGCATCGGCACGTTTTGCCAGGTCGCCGCGCAGGCCTGAAAACTGCGACTCGCTCCAACCTGCAACGTGCTCGAGACCGGCAACAGGCAGTCCGGCAAACTCGCGAATCTGTCGGAAGTTCTGTTCGACCGGCGCCCAGACGGCCTCCAAAGTACGACCGGCCGAGCCGCCAGGCGCGGGCGCTTCGTTCCGATGGAAGCCGGCGACGCGGGTCGCCAGCTCGTCGACCAGGGCCGCATCCAGCCGGCCCGGCTGTTCGGACAGCACCGCGTGCGGATCGAAACGCCGCATGCGCACGGCCCAGTCGATGACTTCGCCCTCGCCGTCGATCGCCGGCCGCCCGACCGTGCCGGTGATCGCCACGACGTCCAGGTAGACCTCCGGGGCAAGACGCCGGTTCAGGCGCAGTTCCTCGCGACAGGCGTGTTCACGCGATGCCAGCGTCACGAAGTCGAGGAAACCGAGATCCAGCGGCTTCTTGATCTTGTAGGCCAGCGAACCGGCGAGCACGACGGTCGAGATATGCGTGTCGATACGGACCCGGTCCGCGCCACCCTGAGGCCAGCGTGCGCAGTCGAGCATCGCCTCGATCAGCCGTTCGTGCTGCTCAGCGTTGTCTACGGTCATGGCAATGACGGCGCGGTGACGGCATGCCGTCCGTTCGCCGGCTCCCGGTTCATGGTAACGTCGTGCGTACCATCGTATCAGCCCAGCCAGGAAACACGGGAAACCCCAATGCAGATCGCCAGCCACGAAGCCCTCGCCGTATCGTCCGACTTCGAGCAGCTGCAGGCGCTGCGGCCCGGCGACGGCGCACACTGGCTCGAACTGGGCTGTGGTGCCGCGTTCACGACCCGGCGCCTGGCCGAATCCTTTCCCGGCCTGCGCATCACGGCGATGGAGGTCGATCGCACGCAGCACGAAAAAAACCTCGCGATCGACGATCTGCCGAACGTCACGTTCCGGTTCGGCGGCGCCGAGCACATCGGGCTGCCCGACGCGTCGGTCGATGTCGTCATCATGCTCAAGTCACTCCACCACGTACCGTTGGACCTGATGGACAGCGCCCTGCGCGAGATCGCGCGGGTCCTGCGGCCGGGTGGCTTTGCCTATATCTCGGAGCCGGTCTACGCCGGGCCGTTCAACGAGATCCTGCGCCTGTTCAACGACGAGAAGAAGGTGCGCCAGGCGGCCTTCGATGCGGTGGCGGCCTGCGTCGAATCCGGCCTGCTGGCACTCGACCGTGAAGTGCATTTCCATGCCGTGACTCGGTTCGAGGGTTTCGCCGAGTTCGAGCGCCGCATCATCGGCGCCACCCACTCGGCATTCGACGTCGACGATGCGCTGCTGGCCCGGGTCAGGGCCGCATTCGCGCCGCATGTCGGCGATGACGGTTTCGCCCAGTTCCACCAGCCGATGCGCCTCGACCTGCTGCGCAAGGCGGCGTGACCGGCGCGCCGGCGACGTTGCCGTCAATCCGGCGGCAGGCGACCTTCAATCGAGACCAGCCGGTCCTTCACCGCGTCGAGTTCCTCCTGTAGCTGGAGCACCAGGTCTTCGAGATCCCCGAGACGGGAGTCGTCCTGCGGCGCATGGTCCGGCATGTCCGCTACCGAAACCGCGCTTGCGGCAAGCACCTCGTCGGGATCGGTGAAGAGATGCGCATAGCGAACCTCGCGCCGCCCCGGCTCACGCGCCAGGGCGGCGACAAAAGGCCCATCGCTGCGCGCCGCCAGGTCGCGCAACACGGCCTCTGTTTCAGCAACATCGGCGAACTGGCAGAGCCGGTTGCTGCGACCGCGCAACTCGCCGGGCGTTTGCGGCCCACGCAGTAGCAGGAGGCAGAGAATGCCGAGTTCCTGGGCGCTGAACTCGAGGCTGCCAAAACCGACATTGGCAAAGCGATGCTTGTACTTGGTCACCCGGCTGCCAAAGCCACCACGGTCGCTGACCAGGTGCTTCTTGATCAGGCCATCGACGATGTCCTGCACCTCTGCATCCGTCAGTTGCATCACCGGCTCACGGCTGCTTTTCTGATTGCAGGCCGTTGTCAGCGCGCTCAGTGACAAGGGGTACTGGGCCGGGGTTGTGATCTCTTTTTCGATCAGGCAACCGATGACACGGGCCTCGGGTTGGGTGAGTTCGATACGCATGGGTCAATTGTCCTATGGCTGCGGCAATTGCATGTTGACTTCTTCAGGGC
>JAGRGW010000027.1:0-6280 GCA_020445315.1 Gammaproteobacteria bacterium | reverse complement strand
AGCAAAGCCCCGAACAGGCGAGCGTCGGTTGACTGCCAGCCGGCCGGTGTTGCAGGCACCGATTACATGCTAGCTTACCGCCACCCCGAGTTTGCCGAAGCGAAAAATATGCTCAGCCTGATCCTGTTTCGACACGGCAAGTCCGACTGGGACACGCCCTTCGCCAACGACCACGACCGTCCACTGGCCCATCGCGGCAAGGACGCGGCGCGCTGCATGGGCCGCCTGTTGCAGCAGGCAGGACAGACACCGGACCTCGCGATCTGCTCGTCCGCGCTCAGGGCGAAGGACACGCTGCAACTGGCGGCGCGCGCCGGTCGCTGGGACTGCGCGATGCGGACCGAGGCCGGTCTCTACGAGGCGTCGAGCGACAGCGTGTTGCAGTTGATCCGCTCGACCGAGGGCGCGGTGCCGTGCCTGTTGCTGACCGGGCACGAACCGACCTTCTCGGACCTGGCCTCGCGCCTGGTCGGCAGCGCCATGCTGCGCGTGCCGACCGCCGCGATGCTGCGGATCGATTTCGCATGCGAGGCCTGGTCGCAGGTCGGCTACGGTACCGGTGAACTGCGCTGGCTGCTGCCGCCGAAGACCGTCTGCAAGCTCAAGTTCAAGAAGTAGCCCGGTCGCCGATCACGCTCAGCGCTGTTGCCAGCTGCCACCGCTGGTCTGGTACCAGTAGCCGGGACGGGCCTCCTCGGCCCAGACCCGCGCGAACGTCTCGCGTACCTGGCCTTCCCACTCCGGGTGCCCGTTGGCCCTGGCGATCTCGCGATACAGGCTCGCGCGATCGGCGTTTTCGTCACTGACCAGCTTGTTGACCAGGTTGCGGTCTTTCAGCGACACCAGTTTGAGATCCCGAACGGCTACGTCGCCGCGCAGGTCGAAACCCACCGCACCGCTGCTGTAGAACGCCGCCAGCTGCCCCTGGCGCTGCTGCATGCTCGCCCGGATGGCGCGAATCGCCGGGGTGTTGATATCGATGTTGGCCTGCGCCGCGTGTGCCGCCGGTACCACCAGGTGCAGCACGCGACCGGCCGCGATCAGCCAGGGCGACGGCAAGGCGTTGTGCGACTGCGGCTGCTGCGAACCGGGCTCGGCCGGTGCCTCGCTGTTGAGCACATCGCGCACGATCGTGCGGGCAGCCTCCTCGGCCGCCGCCGCGGGGAAATAGATGTTGATCGTCACGCAGGCGCTCAGGACGAGCAGCAACAAGGGAATACCGAGCCATCCGGTGATCTGTCGGGTCATTGTTCGAATCCTGTGTTCATTCAATCCTGGCACCTTTGACCTGGATCTGGCGCAGGCGTTCGATCAGCTCGCGCCAGGCCACGCTGCGGTTGCGACCGATCACGTCGATGCGCGGCAGGCCGCTGCCCCGGACAAGGTAATAGCCGCCCTCTTCGCGTGCAAGCCCGTCGAGCCGGGCGACGTTACCGTCGAGGGCGAGGCGGACGTCGATGCGATCGTAGCCAAATTCCTCGAACATGCGCAGGAAGGTCGTCGACAGGCCGGCCGGCACGCCACTGCCGAGTTCGGTCAGGTTCTCCACGGCACGCTGGCTGATCCGCCGCCGCGACCGGTCCCCCGGCGGCGTGTACAGGTGCAGGTCGAAACGGTCCGGGTTCCAGCCAAGCAGTGACAGCCCATCGAGATCGCCGTCGAGCCGACCCTCGATGCGCCCGAACGAAAACGTCCGCGTCAGGGACTCGAGGTCGAGCCCGCGCAGGCGCGCCGACGCCCGCAGCTGCGGCAACAGGCCGAGTGGCTCGCCGATGGTGAGCCCCTCGACGGCGATGTTGCCCCCAAACGCCGACAGGGACAGCCGGCCGCCGAGCGCCAGCACCTCGTCGGCGTAGTGCAGATCGGTGAGCTGGCCCTGCAGGCTGCCGTTGAACGGCGGCAGGTCGAGCGCCCGCGTCAGCGCCTCGAGCGAGATGTCGCGCAGCGACGCACTGGCCGACCAGCGCGGGGCGGCGCCGGCAAGCAGCGCGCCCTGGAGCCGGAAATCGTCCACTGCAAAGGCGCCTTCGAGCAGCGGCACGACCAGCGGTTCGACCAGCACCACGCCGTCGCCGGCAAACTGCAGCAACAGGTCGAAGCCACCGACGGGGATGCCGTAGACACCGGCGTCGCGCACCTTGACCCGCGACACCGGTACCTGGTCGTCACGGTCCCAGGCGACACTGCCGCTGGTCGCCCCGAGCGAGAAACGACCCTGCCGGTCGGCGAAGGCCAATCCGCTGAGCTCGAGGCCGGCCTGTTCGAAACCGGCTCCGTCGACGTGTATGACCATGCCCAGGCGTCCCTCGACCTCGAGGTCATCGGCAGGGGTACCGACCAGGAAAGGCTGCAGGATCTGCGCGTACAGACGGCCTGCGTTGTCGCTGCGGGCGACCACCGTCAGGTCCTCGACCTGTGACGGCGCACTGGCCATGCGACCGGTCCCGGCCAGGGACAGCGTGTCGGCGACGTCCGCCTGCCAGCTGTCGAGTTCGATGAGCCCGTTGCCGGGCGACCAGGCGCCCACCGCGCCGAGGTCGATCCGGCTCTTGGCCGCGTCGACGAACAGCGGCTCGGTGTAGAAGGCGCCGGCGTCTATCCCACCCTTCGCATCGAACCGCCAGCGTCCGGCCCGAAGCGTGCCCCGCCCGGCGAACGCGACGCCGAGTTGTTCTGCCGCGTGCCGGCCGTCCGGCGAGCTGAAGTCCAGGCTTCGGACACGCAGGTCGGCGTCGACGGAAGTGATGACCACGCCGGCACCCGACCCGCGCAGGGTCCCGCCGACCCGGCCGCGCACGCCCCAGTCCGCCGGCCACGGAAGCTGTGGCGACAGCGTACTGGCCTGCTCGAGCCGTGCGTCACGCACTGTGACATTCGCCGTCCAGCGGCTGGCCGAGTAGTCGATGGCGAGGGATACCGCACCTTTGGCGAGCCGCAGCCCCGGAACGTCGATGCGCCACTCCGACGCATTGGAGAAACGGCCGCGCCAGCGCGTCTTTTGCGCACCGACGGGCGCATCGGCGATCGCCAGGTCGCCTGCTTCGCATTGCCACCCGCCGCCCGCCTGCTGCGTCAACGCGCAGGACAACGCCAGGTCGCGGACCTCGCCGCGCCGGTCCGGCAGGACGAGCTGACCGACGCGCAGCTGCGCGGCCAGTTGCTGCGGCGCAGCACTGTCCAGGGTTACCGAGAGTCCACGGATCCGCCAGTCGTCGGCCGCGATCTCGGCCACCGAGAGGGCCGATGCAATATCGGCCCAGGCGGATTGCGTGCAGGCCAGTAATGCCGGCAGCGCCAGCCGGCACAGACGGGCGGAGAATGTCGTCGTGGCGATCACGCACGACAATGTCGACGCTGGGCGGCGGCCGGTCAAGCGCGCCGCCCGGGTGAGATCAGAAGCTGTCGCCCGGAATGCGGACCGTGCCTTCCATCAGCACGCGTGCGCTGCGGCTCATGACGACCTTGTTGACCGTCCAGTCGCCGCCCTGCCCACTGGCCTCGGCGCCGACCTTCAGCGTGCCCGAGGGGTGGCCGAAGGTGACCGATCCGCGCTCGCCGCCGCCGGCTGCGAGATTCACCAGGGTGCCCGGGATGGCTGCCGCGGTGCCGATCGCGACAGCGGCCGTCCCCATCATCGCGTGGTGCAGCTTGCCCATCGACAGCGCACGGACGTTGAGATCGATATCGGCGGCATCGATCGCCTTGCCGCTGGAGGCGGTGTAGCCGGCCGGCGGCGCGACGAAGGCGACCTTCGGCGTGTGTTGGCGTGCAGCCGCCTCTGCAACATCGCTGATCAGGCCCATCCGGATCGCGCCGTAGGCACGGATCGTCTCGAAGCGCTCGAGCGCGGCAGGGTCGCCGTTGATGGCCTCCTGCAACTCGGTGCCGGTATAGCCGATATCGGCCGCGTTGAGGAACACCGTCGGGATGCCGGCGTTGATCATCGTCGCCGGGAAGGTACCGATACCGGGCACCTCGAGTTCGTCGACCAGGTTGCCGGTCGGGAACATCGCCTCCGAGGCATCGACCGGGCTCATGAACTCGACCTGTACCTCGGCCGCCGGAAAGGTCACACCGTCGAGTTCGAAGTCGCCGGTCTCCTGTACCTCGCCGTCCGTCATCGGCACGTGGGCGACGATGGTCTTCTCGATGTTCTTCTGCCAGATGCGGACGACGGCGACGCCGTTCTCCGGCAGGCGGTCCGCTTCGACGAGACCGCTGGCGATGGCGAACGAGCCGACCGCGGCGGTCAGGTTGCCGCAGTTGCCGCTCCAGTCGACGAACGGCTTGTCGATGCTGACCTGGCCGAACAGGTAGTCGACGTCGTGATCCGGCTTGTCACTCTTGGCCAGGATCACGGTCTTGCTCGTGCTCGATGTCGCACCGCCCATGCCGTCGGTGTGCTTGCCGTAGGGATCCGGGCTGCCGATGACGCGCAGCAGCAGCCGGTCCCTGGCCTCGCCCGGCACCTGCGCCGCTTCCGGCAGGTCGACCAGGTTGAAAAAGACGCCCTTGCTGGTGCCACCGCGCATGTAGGTCGCGGGAATCTTGATCTGGGGTTTGTGGTTCATACGCCTGTCTCGTTATGGATTGCTGTTGGTGCTGTCCCGCCGGACTCCCGGATCTTCAGCTGCGCCCTGCATGGGACGACGATTGCACGGTCTCTGCGGCTATCACGCCCGTTGTTCCCGTCCCAGGCCCGCCATTCCGGTCCCACATCCGTCATTCCCGCGAAAGCGGGAATCTTCCTGTAGCCTGTACCGGCCTGCCGGAGATCCCGGCCCATGCCCGTCATTCCCACCCCACGCCCGTCATTCCCGCGAAAGCGGGAATCTTCCTACAGCCTGTACCGGCCTGCCGGAGATCCCGGATCTGCGCTTCGCTCCGTCCGGCATGACGGGTGTGGCATGCACCTCGTTTGGAATGTCGCTATATAGACTCAAGCAGCCCCGGCCAAAAAGTCCTGCGCAAACCGTTGCAGCACGCCACCGGCCGCGTAGACGTGGACCTCTTCCGCCGTATCCAGGCGGCAGGTCACCGGTATCTCGACCGTCTCGCCGTTCGCCCGGTGCATGATCACGCGCAGCTCGGCCCGCGGCGCCAGGTCGCCTTCGACGTCGAAGGTCTCGGTGCCGTCGATGCCGTAGGTCTTGCGCGTCTCACCGTCCTTGAACTGCAACGGCAACACGCCCATGCCGACGAGGTTCGTGCGGTGAATACGCTCGAAGCCCTCGGCGACGATGGCCTCGACACCGGCCAGGCGTACGCCCTTGGCGGCCCAGTCGCGCGACGAGCCCTGGCCGTAGTCGGCGCCGGCGATGATGCACAGCGGCTGGCCACGGTTCATGTAGGTCTCGATCGCCTCCCACATGCGCATCTGCTCGCCTTCCGGCTCCACCCGGGCCAACGAGCCCTGAACGATGTCGCCGTTGTCGTCGCGGCACATCTCGTTGAGCAGCTTCGGGTTGGCGAACGTCGCCCGCTGCGCGGTCAGGTGATCGCCGCGGTGCGTCGCGTAGGAGTTGAAGTCCTCTTCCGGCAGGCCCATCTTCGCCAGGTACTCGCCGGCCGCGCTGGACGCGAGGATCGCGTTCGACGGCGACAGGTGATCGGTCGTGATGTTGTCACCCAGCACCGCCAGCGCGCGCATGCCGGTCATGGTTCGCGGCCTGGCCAGCGCGCCTTCCCAGTATGGCGGGCGGCGGATGTAGGTGCTCATTTCGCGCCATTCGTAGAGCGGCGACACCTTGTTGTCGAGGCCGACCTTGCGCAGGAACATCGGATCGTAGACGTCGCGGAACTGCTGCGGCTTCACCGCCGACTTCACGATGGCGTCGATCTCGGCGTCATCCGGCCAGATGTCCTTCAAGGTGAACGGATTGCCATCGGCGCCATGGCCCAGCGCGTCCTTCTCGATGTCGAAGCGGATGGTGCCGGCAATGGCGTAGGCCACCACCAGCGGCGGTGAGGCGAGGAAAGCCTGCTTGGCATAGGGATGGATGCGGCCGTCGAAGTTGCGGTTGCCGGACAGCACCGCCACCGAGAACAGGTCACGGTCGACAACCTCCTTCTGGATCACCGGGTCCAGCGCACCGGACATGCCGTTGCAGGTGGTGCAGGCAAACGCCACGATGCCAAAGCCGAGTTTTTCCAGCTCTTGCTTCAGGCCGGCCTCTTCGAGGTACAGCGCGACGGTCTTCGATCCGGGGGCGAGCGAGCTCTTCACCCAGGGCTTGCGCGTGAGGCCGAGGCGGTTGGCGTTGCGCGCAATCAGGCCGGC
>JAGRGW010000238.1 GCA_020445315.1 Gammaproteobacteria bacterium | reverse complement strand
CCCGGTTTCGGTGGCCAGAGCTTCATCCCGTCGGCGCTGGACAAGCTGCGCGAGGCGCGCAAGATCATCGACGCGTCGGGCCGCGATATCCGGCTCGAGATCGACGGCGGGGTCAAGGTCGACAACATCGGCGAGATTGCCGCTGCTGGCGCCGACACCTTCGTGTCCGGTTCGGGCATATTTGGCAAGGCCAGCGACGCAGATCCGAACCGCTATGACAGCATCATCAAGCAGATGCGCGAAGAACTCGCCGGGGCCGCTTGAATACGGCGATGCTGCGTCGGCCCGAGATGGTCCTGATCGACGTGGACGGCACGCTGGTCGACAGCGTGCCGGACCTGGCCTTTTGCGTCGACGAGATGATGGTCCGGCTGGGTCGCGAGCCACACGGCGAGGCCCGCGTGCGCGACTGGGTCGGCAACGGCGTCGAACGCCTGGTCAGGCGGGCGCTGGTGGGGCAACTCGAGGGCGAGCCCGATGAGGCTGATTTCGAGCGTGCCTACCCGATCTTTCTCGAACTCTACGCGGACAACACGGCGAGGCGTTCATGCCTGTACGCCGGGGTCCGCGAGGGGCTCGATTATCTCCGTGGGCAGGGCTACAAGGTCGGCTGCGTGACCAACAAGGCGGCGCGGTTTACCGAGCCGCTGCTGAAGACGCTGGGCATCTACGATGAATTCGGCATCGTCGTGTCGGGCGACACCCTGACGGTGAAAAAGCCCGACCCGGGGCCGTTGTTGCACGCGGCCGCGCATTTCGGGGTCGAACCGGCGGCATCGCTGATGCTGGGTGATTCCCGGAGTGATGTGACCGCGGCGCGCGCCGCCGGCTTCCAGGTCGTCTGCATGAGTTACGGCTACAACCACGGCGAAGACATCCGTGCCTACCGGCCGGACGCCGTCATCGACTCGATGGCGGAATTGCCGAACCTGATCTGAAGCGCCAGTCGATCGGTGGTCAGGCGCGGTCCTGGACCTTTTCGGCGTGCAAACAAAAAACCCCCGCAACCGAGGTTGCGGGGGTTTTGCGGTCAGGCGATACGACTGCCTGGCCTGTCTGTCGTCGACAGATTACTCAGCGGCAGCTTCGGCCTGCGGAGCGACCGGTGCAACCGGCGCGTAGGGGGCGTAGCCGTACGGAGCGTAGCCGTAGCCGTAACCCGGAGCGCTGTAGTTGTAGCCGCGGCCCCAACCGTCGCCAGCGCCGTAGCCGTTGCCGTATCCACGCATGTTGGTGTTGGCGCGGCCCGAAAAGTTCATGCTGAAGGTGCCTTCGCCGTGTGCGTCACCGACACCGTCGAACACGCCGTTGGTGTAGCCGTTGCCAGCGCCATAGCCGTTGTTGTAACCGTTGTTGTAGCCGTTACCCCAGAAAGCCGAAGCCTGGGCGGTAGCGATGACTGCAGCGATTGCGATGATTTTTTTCATGTCGAGTCTCCCGAGATGTCTTGCTGTTCAGAGGGGACCTTGAGGTCCCGGTTTAAGTCCGTTGCCACCTGTGGGGGGTGGCTGGCGTTACTGCTCGCCGTTGAGTGAAAGTATATTAGCATTTACTAAAAAGTCAATACACGGTTGGGGATTTTTTTGCTCTTGCGGGCGATGCCGCCCGGCCGTGATCTATAACCGTGCGCAGGAGGGGTGGGTTTTGGGCCATCGGAGGCTGATAATCGGGCACCGTTACCTGTCCGGAGACCGCCCATGCGCCTGCGTCATTCCCACACCTCGCCGTTCGTCCGGAAGGTAACCGTGCTGCTGCACGAAACCGGCCTGGTCGACCGCGTTGCGTTCGATACCGTCGACGGCTGGTCAGAACCCGAGGCCCTGACCGGCGACAATCCCCTGTCGATGGTGCCGACGCTCGAACTCGACGACGGCTCCTCGCTGTACGACAGCCCGGTGGTCTGCGAGTACCTCGACAATTGCCACGATGGCGCGCGGATGATCCCGACATCGGGTGATGCGCGGTGGCGTGTGCTGCGCGAGCAGGCGCTCGGCGACGGCATACTCGATTGCGCCGTGCTGATCTTCATGGAAACGGTCAAACGCCCCGAGGACAAGCGCTGGGACTGGTGGGTCGATCTCAAGCGGCGGGCGATCATGCGCTCGGTCGACCGCCTCGAGGCCGACGCGGACGGTTTGGCCGGACGCGTGGACCTCGGTACGGTCAGCATCGCCGTCGCCCTGTCTTACCTGGACCTGCGTGGCGCCGTCGGTGAGTGGCGCGACGGTCATCCGCAACTGGCCGCCTGGCACGCCGGGTTCGCTGCCCGCCCGTCGATGCAGTCGACTGCACCGCCGGCCTGATTCCCGTGTCGCTGGCGATCGTCTGGTTTCGTCGTGACCTGCGCCTGCACGACAACCCGGCCCTGGTGCATGCGCTTGCCAATCACCAGCGCGTCGTCGCGCTCTACATCCACGCGCCGGAAGAAGACGGTGACTGGGCGCCGGGTGGCGCTTCGCTGTGGTGGCTGCACCACGCCCTTGCCGACCTGGACGAGCAGTTGTTGGGGCGGTTGGTGCTGCGGCGGGGTGGCAGTGTCGAAGAACTGACCCGACTGGTCGACCAGGCCGGCGCTGCGGCGGTTTACTGGAACCGGCTGTACGAGCCAGCAGCGATCGCGCGTGATACCGCGATCAAGCAGGATCTGCGTGCCCGCGGCGTCGAGGTGGAGAGTTTCGCCGCGTCGCTGCTGTTCGAGCCCTGGCGGGTGTTGAATCGGCAGGGGCAGCCTTTCCGGGTATTCACCCCCTATTGGAAGCATCTGGTCGCACAGGGGCTGCCCGACAACCAGGCGGCCGTCGATAAGGCCGACATCGCATCGGGCGTCGTCGATGCGGCGGCGGAGTGGTCATCATTGCCGCTGTCGACACTCGGGCTGCTGCCGACGATCCCATGGGACCAGGGGATCGCGGCGGCCTGGCGGGTATCGCGCGCTGCCGCCGAGGCGCGCCTGGACGAGTTCGTCGCCACCGAACTCGATCGGTACGACACGGGCAGGGATCTGCCTGCGACCGAGCAGGTGTCGCGTCTGTCGCCCTATCTCCATTTCGGTCAGCTTGGGCCGCGCGAAGTGGTCGCGGCCTGTCGCGGTGCCGGCGGCGTGGCGTTGCCATTCCTGCGCGAACTGGGCTGGCGCGAGTTTGCCGCTTACCAGCTCTATCATTTCCCGCACACCAGTGATCAGCCGCTGGACGACCGGTTTGCGCATTTTCCGTGGCGCGACGATCCGGTTCAGCTGCGCGCCTGGCAACAGGGGCAGACGGGAGTGCCGCTGGTCGATGCCGGCATGCGTCAGCTGTGGCAGACCGGCTGGATGC
>JAGRGW010000026.1 GCA_020445315.1 Gammaproteobacteria bacterium | reverse complement strand
AGCGTGTTTATCTTCTCGGTGCCGCAGCCGGACAGCACGGCGGGCAACGACGGAACCTGAACGCGAACCGGAACCGGGTCGATTCCGATGGGCAACAAGAACATTGACGTATTGCTGGTCGAGGACAACTCTCAGGAGGCTGAGATCGTTCGTCTTTACCTGGCCAAGCGCTATTCGCTCAGCTATGGCATACGACATGTACGCACCATCGCCAACGCGGTGCAGGAGATCCGGCAACAGTCGCCCGACGTGATCCTGCTCGACCTGCATCTGCCTGACACCAAGGGGCTCGATGGCTTCCGTACGCTGTCGAGTGCCGCCGCCGGGGTTCCGATCGTCATCCTGACCAACTGCAACGAAGAGCGTACGGCGGCAAGTGCCGTGCGTGCCGGTGCGCAGGATTACCTGATCAAGCGCGAGGTCAACGCCGCGCTGCTGCACCGCGCGATCCTGTATGCGATTGAGCGCCAGCGTGCCGAACAGAAGATGTCAAAGCTACAGGAGCGGTATGCCTTGGCGACATCCGGGGCCAACGACTGTATCTGGGACTGGGAGGCGGAGACCGGCAAGGCGTTCTTCTCGCCGCGCTGGAACGAGATGCTCGGTATCGCACCGGATGTGCGCGTCGAGCGACTCGACGAATGGATCGACCGCGTGCACCCGGAAGACGTCAGCGAATTCCGGCGTCTCATTGGCGGCAAGCAGCCGGATGCGCGGCGGCAGTTTGAGAACGAACACCGGTTGCGACACGAAAACGGGGAATACCTTTGGGTGTTCGCACGCGGCGTCATTCTGGCTGACGACGAGGGCCGGGCGATGCGCATGGCGGGTTCGATCAGCAGTATCGCCAAGCGCAAGGAGACGGAAAACGAGCTGATCCATCGTGCGTTGCACGATGCCCTGACCGGTCTGCCCAACCGCGTGCTGTTCGTGGACCGGCTGCAGCAGGCACTGCGGCGGTTCAAGCGTAACAACGACCTCCGTTTCGCCGTGTTGTACTTTGATCTCGACCGCTTCAAGTTCGTTAACGACAGCCTCGGTCACTCTGCCGGCGACAGCCTGCTGGTTTCGATCGCGCGGCGCCTGCACAGTGTCATCCGGCCCGGTGACACGGTGGCGCGCATGGGTGGTGACGAGTTCGCCGTGCTCGTCAGCGACATCGAGGACGAGTCGGATACCACGCTCGTCGCCGATCGTATCCATCGACTTTTCGACCAGGAGTTCTCCATCGCCGGCCGTGGCATGTACACCAGCGCCAGTATTGGCGTCGCCGTCGTGGCGCCGCAATACGAAACACCGGAGGAGATGCTGCGCGATGCCGACCTGGCCATGTACCGGGCCAAGCGCTCGGAGGTCGAGGACACCGTAATTTTCGACACGACGATGCACCAGGCGGCCATCTCGCGGCTCAACATGGAAACCGACCTGCGGCGCGCGGTCGCACGTGGCGAGTTCGTTGTGCATTACCAGCCGATCGTCACGATGAATGACCGGCGTATCGTCGCCTTCGAGGCGCTGCTGCGCTGGGTACACCCGGAGCGCGGGCTGCTGGGACCGGACAGCTTCCTGTCCATCGTCGAGGACAGCGGCATGCTGGCGACGCTGAGCTGGTGGGTCATCGAGCAGGCCTGCGCGCAGGTGCGCGATTGGCGGGCTGATTTCGTCAACGGTTCGCCGCTGGGTATCTCGGTCAACGTCTCCGCGAGCATGTTCCGCGCCAAGAACGCCGCGCAACGCCTCAAGGGCATCGTCGGCGCCGCGAACATCCCGCCGCAGGATCTGTCGCTCGAATTGACCGAGCGCGACTGCATGGACAACGAAGAGGCAACGCACGCCGCGCTCACGGAAATCCAGGAGTTCGGCGTCAAGATCCACATGGACGACTTCGGCACTGGCTACTCGTCGCTTTCCTACCTGCAGCGCTGTGCCTACGACACGGTCAAGATCGACCGCTCGTTCATCAGCGGAATCGACTCGAAAGAGGGGGGCAGCGCTGCCGTGATCAAGACCATCGTGGGCCTGGGTCGCATGTTGAACATGAACGTCGTCGCCGAGGGCGTCGAATCGCAGAGCCAGTACGACGCCCTGATGTCGATGGACTGCCCGGAGGCGCAGGGTTTCCTGTTCTCGAAACCGGTCGATCCGACCGCGGCTGGCGAGTTGATTCGCCAGTCGTGGAAACTCAACTGAGGCGTCCCAGCGGCGCGGCCGCCAGGTCCGCTCACTACCCCCTGCTTTGACCGCCGGAATGTGCCAAACTACCGGGCCAACACGGTAGCCGGCAGGCGGCGCTGATCGATCTCCATCAGTGCGGCGTTGTGCGGCTGCCGCAACTTGGAGGGCCGCCAGACGATGGCAGACGAACCGCTCGACCCGCGTGCCAGCGCGGACGACACGATCCTGCAGCAACAGTACCTGCGGGCCTTGAGTTCGTTCGAAGGTATCGTGCTGAGCCAGATCGACGTCAAGAACAAGCTCGGCGACCGGCTCAACTACAGTATCCGGGCAGGGTTGATCATCCTTTCCGTTATCGCGTTTTCGATCCTGATCCTGCTGTTGACCCTGAGTTCGCAGATCACGCGTATCTCCCACGTCGTCGGCGCGATGAACACACATTTTTCGGCCATTTCCCTGCGCATGGACGAGATCACCAAGGATCTCGGGTCGATGGAGATTCAGGTTGCCCAGTTGGGGCCGATGGCCGGCATCACGGCCAGCATGCGTGATGAGATCGCAGCGATCAGTGCGTCGACCGGCGACATCGAGAACAGCATGTTGAGCATCGGGCAGCAGATGGCGGGGACGCGTACCAACGTCGAAGGCATCGCCGTGACGATGAACGCGATGAACGGCGAGGTACAGGCGATGAGTGCCGAGATGCACCGCATGGCGAAGCCGGCGAGGACGCTCAATCGCATGTTCCCGTTTCCCTGAGATGGCATGGCACCGATGAAGCAGTCAAACCCTCTCGGCGCACCCTGGCGACAGCATTCGGGGGGCAGGGCATGAGCGTCGACCCGCGCACACCGATTGTCCAGGTCATGGCGAGGCTGGGTCGCGAAACCCAGCTTCACCTGGACGAGCGTCATCGCCATTTCAAGATCACCGACAAGGTCATCCTGTTCATTTCGGTGCTGCTGATCATGTTGGCGTGCATCAACATCTACTACGTCACCGTGCTGTACCAGGATCTCGACGGCATCGTCGACAACATGGACTCGATGTACTACAACATGTCGCGCGTGACGGAGGACATGGACCTGATCGCGCAGCGCGTGGCGCGTTTCGACCGCCATATCGAGAACATGTCGCCGATCACCCGTGACATGGCATCGATGAGCGAGATCATGCCCCGCCTGCGAACCAACATGCTCAACATGCGCGGCGAGATGAGCCTGATCGACGGCAACATGCGCAGCATGACCGATGCCATGGGCGGGATCGCCAACCAGATGCACCAGATCACCGGTGGCATGAGCATCATGCGTCAAAACGTCCACCAGATTTCGGGTCCGATGGGGGCCATGAACCCGCTGTTGCCGAATTGAGGACGGTCGCCGGGAGGGCCCCGCTGGTCGGCGCGTGACCCGGTTCGCACCAGGCCGTGCGCTCGTCTACGCGGCCATCCAAAGGGGTACGAAATTCGGATAGACTTCAGGCCTCAGTTTTACCCGTGCCGATCATGTCCGAAGCCACCGCCCACCAGGCCCCGTCACCCAAAGCCGCGTTCGATCTGAAGGCGGGTCAGTTCCTGATGCCGACCCTGGTCATCCGCGACGACGATATCGCCGCGCTCGAGCGCTTCCTGGCCGAGCAGGTATCTCGCCTGCCGTCGTTTTTCGACCAGGCGCCGATCGCGATCGATCTCGGCGGCCTGGCCGACCGCCACGAATTGGAATCCTTTCCGATGATCGTCGGCATGTTACGCGGGCACGGCATGATTCCAGTCGGGGTGCGTGGTGCGTCTGCCGAGCAGAGGGCCCAGGCCCAGGCGCTCGAACTGGCCATCATGCCGAACGTGCGCAAGCCGCCTCAACCCGCCGCGAGCCCCGTCGACCCGGGCGCCGTGCGCCCCCGGCCGATGATCGTCGATGCGCCGGTTCGCTCCGGTCAGCGGGTCTATGCGCGCGATACCGACCTGATCCTGCTGGCCGGCGTCGGTTCGGGCGCCGAGGTGATGGCAGACGGCCACGTTCATGTGTATGGCACCCTGCGTGGCCGCGCAATGGCCGGGGTTTCCGGCGACACCGGGGCCTGTATCTTCTGCCGTGGCCTCGAGGCGGAACTGGTCTCGGTCGCCGGGTGCTACCGGGTCAGCGAGAATCTCGACGAGGCGCACGTCGGCCAGGCGGTCCAGGTCAGCCTGTCGGGCGACAGGCTGTCGTTCCGGCTGCTTTGACACCACGCGGCCTCATGACTATTCGACAGACGCGGATCATCCGCTTCGAAGGAGCAATCAGTTGGCAAGAATTATCGTAATCACCTCGGGCAAAGGCGGAGTCGGCAAGACCACGACCAGTGCCGCTTTCGCGATGGGCCTGGCGGAGCGTGGTTTCAAGACCGTCGTTATCGACTTCGATGTCGGCCTGCGCAATCTCGACCTGATCATGGGTTGTGAGCGCCGTGTCGTGTACGACTTCGTCAACGTGATCCAGGGCGAGGCCAACGTCGGCCAGGCGCTGATCAAGGACAAGCGCAACCCCAACCTGTTCATCCTGCCTGCCTCGCAGACACGCGACAAGGATGCCCTTACCCTCGAGGGCGTCGGCCGGGTGCTGGAGAAACTCGCCGAGGAGTTCGAGTTCATCGTCTGCGATTCGCCCGCCGGGATCGAGCGCGGCGCCACGATGGCGATGTATTTCGCCGACGATGCCATCGTCGTCACCAACCCGGAGGTCTCGTCGGTGCGCGACTCCGACCGCATGATCGGAATCCTGTCGAGCAAGTCGCGTCGGGCGGAGCAGAACCAGGAAGGTATCCGTGAATACCTGCTGGTGTCGCGCTACTCGCCCGAACGGGTACAGCGCGGTGAGATGCTGTCGCTGGAGGACGTGCAGGACATCCTTTCGCTCGACCTGATCGGCGTGATTCCCGAGTCGCAGGCCATACTCAACGCATCGAACGCCGGGATCCCGGTCATCCTCGACCGCGAAAGCAGCGCCGGCCAGGCCTACGCTGACGTCGTTGCGCGTTACCTCGGCGAAGACCTTCCGCACCGTTTCCTCACCGTCGAAAAGAAAGGCCTGTTTGGCCGCCTGTTCGGAGGCTGACCATGGCACTGCTCGACTATTTTCGGAAGAACAGGAGCAACTCGGCGGCAGTCGCCAAGGAGCGCCTGCAGATCCTCGTCGCGCACGACCGGCGCGCCGGGGGGCCATCGTACCTGCCGCAACTCAAGCACGACCTGGTCGCGGTCATCCGCAAATACGTGGCTGTCGACAGCGATGCCGTGTCGGTCACCGTCGAAAGTGACGGTGGGCACGAGGTGCTGGAACTGAATATCGTGTTGCCGGATTGATACCCGTTCCTGTCGGGGACAGCCCTTGGTGTATGAGCGCACAGGGCTGCGCTCGGCTTCATTGCCCCGCTGATGGCGACTATCCCATTCCGGAAGGGTTGGCTTTCTCCCCAGCCGGGCGTGGAAAAAACGGTGGTGGAACAGGCAGTGCCGACCAGGACCGCCACGATTGCCGCGCCAAAAGGCGAAAAGATTGACCGCGGGACGGCCCTGAAACGCATGGAACTTGACCAGGGCGTCGGTATTCTTGGTGGATTGCCGGTGTGATTCTCGGGGTTGTCAGCTTCGCCAAGCGGTAGTCGCTGCGGGCTGGAGGGAGCGCTGCCTGCCCCGGCGTGTTACCCGGCCTGCAGATCAATCGCTGCGGCTATGCCTGGCGGGGCACCGAGTTTCAGTGGGATCACCGTTTGCGCGGTCTCCAGCCCGCGGCAAAACAATTCCTCCTTCTGCGCCGGCGACATCGCGAACTCGACCGGTGAGATCTCGCCGGTCTCGATCACGACCGTGTTGCGCCAGTAAAGGTCGCTGATGTACTCACGCGAGATGCTGGTCATGAAGGTCCGGATCAGCATCACGATATAGTCCGGTAGCGGAAACAGGCGGGATACGCGGCGGTTCTCCGCTTTGCGCGCGGCACGCAGGCGGAAATAGACCACCGGTGTGTCGTCATCGGTCCAGGCCTGGTAAAGCGCGTCTTCGGCCAGGATGCTGCCGTCGACCATCAGGTGCTCCTTGTACTTCTCGAAGGTGAACAGCAGTGGGATGCCCATCGAGAACCTGACCGCCCGCGCGACGCGGAAGTCCGGCGCGGTTTCGGCATCGAAGATCACGGGTTGTCCTGACCTGACGTCGGTCGCGACGACATGCAGGCGCCGCTTCAGGTCGGCAAAGGTAGCGCCACCAAGTTGCCGGTCGAGCCATTTCTCGAAACGCTCCCCGGTCGACAAACCACCGGAAAAAAGCAGTTTCGGCAGCGAAAAGCCGCGAAACTGGCGGAAGTCGACATTGATTGCCAGGTCCTTGATGTAGTCCGTGGAGTGACCGCAGGCGTACAGCGACGCGACGATGCTGCCGCCCGATACGCCGACCAGGTGGTCTATTTCGTAGTCCATCCGCTCCAACGCCGTCAGGATACCGACATGGGCGGGTAGGCGGGTGCCGCCTCCCGCCAGGACCGGAATCATCCTTTTCTTCTCCATGCCAGCAGTAGCGGCGTGTTTGTTGCTAGCTTGAAGAGGGCGTTCAGGAATAGCGGTAGTGCACCCGGCGGTTCATCCGCGTGAACAGTTCGTAGGCGATCGTGCCGCTGGCGGCGGCGACCTCGTCGGCCAGTACCTGTTCGCCCCACAGCTGCACCCGGTCACCCACGGCGGCGTGCGGCTGGTCGCTGAGATCGACGGTCAGCATGTCCATCGACACCCGCCCGATCAGGCGCGAACGCTGCCCGTTGATACTGACCGGCGTGCCGTCCGGCGCATGCCGCGGGTAGCCGTCGGCATAGCCGGCGGCGACCACCCCTACCCGGGTCGCGGCGTCGCAGCGGAAGCGTCCGCCGTAACCAATCGATTCGCCGGCGGCCAACTCGTGGATTGCGATCAGGCGCGACTCGAACGTCATCACCGCACGCAGGTCCGGATGCCGCCCGGTCACCGGGCTGCTGCCGTACAGCATGATGCCGGGGCGGACCCATTGGCGGTGCGCGGTCGGGCGCGACAGCACGGCGGCCGAGTTGGCGAGACTGGCGACCGGTAGCTGGCCGCAGTTTTCGAACGTCGCCTGCTGGCGCCGGTTCATGGCGTGCCCGGGTTCGTCGGCACAGGCCAAATGACTCATCAGGACGACCTCGCCGACGTTCGGGCTGCCTTCGAGGTTGGCCAGTGCGTCGGGTAACCGGTCCGGCTCCAGGCCGAGTCGATGCATGCCGGTATCCACCTTCAGCCAGACGGTCAGCGGCGCGGCGATGCGTGCGGCCAGCAGCCAGTCGAGCTGGTGCTGCGCATGGATGACGAGGTCGAGGCCGTGCAGTGCCGCGTTGGTGATCTCGGCCGGTTCGAACGGGCCTTCCATCAACAGGATGGGGTTACCGATGCCGGACTCGCGCAGCTCCATGGCCTCTTCGGTGCATGCCACGCCGAAGGCATCGGCCTCGTCGCCGAGCGCGCGTGCGAGCGCGACGGCACCGTGACCATAGGCATTGGCCTTGACGACCGCCAGGGCCCGGGCGCCCGGGGCCAGTGACCTGGCCAGGCGGTAGTTGGCGACGAACGCGGCGGTGTCGATCAGGGCGTAGGTCGGTCTGCTCATGGCGACAGGTTGCCGTGATCCTGCCGCGTACTGCAAGGTGAACCTGCAGGACTCACCGGTTTCCTTTCACACCCGCCGAACGGCGTGTCGCAACTGGCTCGATACAGGGCCGGGCCCGCCCGCCGCCTTCTGTCACGGCGTGCGCCGTGCCACGACGGCGCCACGCTGTCCATGTATCAAATAACCGTGAATTCTGCGGGTCAGAGATTCGGGTCGACGATGACACGGCCCTTGATACGGCCGTAGGTGATCTCCTCTGCCAGTTCCGGCAGCTGCTCCAGGCTCGCGACCTGGCCGATCTCGCCGAGCGCATCGGCCGGCAGGTCGGTGACCAGGCGACGCCAGGCCTGCTGGCGGCGAGGTACCGGACACATCACCGAGTCGACACCGCGCAGGCTGACGTTGCGCAGGATGAACGGCATGACCGTGGTCGGCAGGTCGGCGCCGCCGGCCAGTCCGCACGCGGCAACGCAGCCGTTATAGCTGGTTTCGGCAAGGACACGTGCCAGCACCGTGCTGCCGACCGTATCGATACCCCCCGCCCAGCGCTGACCCTCCAGCGCGCGCGGTGGCTGGTTCATCTCCTCGCGGTCGATGATCTCGCTGGCGCCGAGCTGGCGCAGGTAATCCGCCGCATCCGCCTTGCCGCTGACGGCCGCGACCTTGTAGCCGAGCTTGGCCAGTATCGACGTGGCGATGCTGCCGACGCCACCGCTGGCCCCGGTCACGACGACGGTGCCGCTCTCGGGTGTCACGCCCGCCTCTTCCAGCGTCATGATGCACAGCATCGCGGTGAAGCCTGCTGTGCCGATCGCCATCGCCTGCCGCGCCGTCATGCCGTCCGGGAGCGGCACCAGCCACTTCGATTGCACGCGCTGGCGCTGGCTGTAGCCACCCCAATACTTCTCGCCGACACTCCACCCGGTCAGGACGACCGCGTCGCCCGGTTGGTAAGCGGAACTGGCCGACTCGATGACACGGCCGGCCAAGTCGATGCCGGGTACCATCGGCCACTGCCTGACGATCTTGCCCTTGCCGGTGATGGCCAGTCCGTCCTTGTAGTTGAGGCTCGAGTAGTCGACGGCGAGCAGTACGTCCCCGTCGGGCAGATCGGCGTTGCCCAGGGTCGTTACATTACAGGTGGTCTTGCCGTCCTCCTGGGTCAGGAGCAGGGCCTTGAAGGTGTCGGACATGGTGGTCTCCAGAAGGGGTTGCCAGGGACAGGCGCAACAGTAGGCGACGTTTTGTCTATTTGTCAAACAAATAGAAATTCGGGTCGGAACTGGTAAACTCAGGGCGTCGCTCAACAGCCAAAGACGCCCCAAATGGCCATCGATTACCAGCCCCTGCAGACCAAGAGTCTCGCCCGCCAGATCGCCGACCGGATTCGGCAGTCGATCGTCGAGGGCAGGCTGGGCGCCGACGACCGCCTGCCCGGCGAGGCCCAGCTGGCCGAGCAGTTCGGGGTGTCGCGGCCGACGATCCGCGAGGCGCTGAAGCGTTTGGCCGCCCAGCACCTGATCCGTTCACGCCGCGGGCCGGCCGGTGGCACGTTCGTCAACCGCCCCGATACCGGGCAGCTGCGCGAGGCACTGACCGGCGCAGCTGTCGTTGCGGTCAGCCTGGGCGAGTTCGATTCGGCCGAGATCGCCGAGGCACGGCGCGAGCTCGAACTGCTGTGCTGCCGCCTGGCCGTGGCCAATCACGCGCCGTCCGACCTGGCCAAGATGGAAGCCGAGATCCGCCTGCAACGCGAACCGGAACTCAGCGACGAGGACTTTTGCGGCTCCGACGTCCGCTTTCACCGTGCGCTGGTCGACGCGACCGGCAACAAGGTCCTGCAACTGGTCATGTTCCCGGTGATCGAGGCGCTGCAGCCGGTCATCAACCTGGTCGTGTTCCGCTTCCGTGACCGGGCGCAGATCGCCGATTTTCACCAGCGTATCGTCGATGCCCTGCGCGACGGTGACGCGACGGCGGCGGCGCAGGCGCTGACCGGGCAGATGCGATACCTGGAACGGCAGATCGAGGCGGCGCAGCGCTGGCGGCGTGAGCAGACCACGCCGGGGGCGGCCGAGTAACGACGGTCGGTGTCGGGGAAGGCCGGTTCGCCGGCGTTTTCTCAACCGGCCAGTTCTTCCGGCTGGTTGATCAGGTGCTCGAACGACGCCTCCACCTGCTCGGCGAAGCTCTCACCGGCGCCGGCGTAGAAATTGAAAACGGCATGCACGCCCGCGTCGCGCAGTTCCTGCTCGTCGTCGGGGTAGTGTGCGACCGAGGCCAGTTCGAGTTCGAAGCCCTGTTCGCCGAGCAGGCCGGCGACCTCCATGTTTTCGTGATGGTCGGAGAAGGCCAGCAGGGCCAGTCTGACCCGCCCGCTGCGTTCGGCACGCGCCCAGAAATCGGCGTCGGTGGCATCGCCGAGGGCGACGTTGCGACCCGCAGCGCGATGACGCGCGACGTAGTCTGCGTTGATGTCGATGCCGAGTACGACGTCGCCCCATTTCGAGCGCAGGTAGTCGTAGGCGCCGGTGCCCACGCGGCCCATGCCGAACACCACGACCTGCGCCTTGCCGGCACGGATGACCTCGTCGCCGGGCAGGCGTGTGCGCGTCTCGAAGCGGTGCAGCGGGTGGCGCAGGCGCCGGTACAGCCGGGCCGAGAAGGTGTTCGCCGGCGAGGCGACCAGGAAACTGAACGCCAGGGCGAGGGCAAACACGACCAGCCACTCGACGCCGAGCATGCCTTCCTTGACCCCGATTGCGCCAACGATCAGGCCGAACTCGCTGAAATTGGCCAGGCCCAGCGAGGCCAGTGTCGCGCTGCGCGCGCGCATCTTCTGCCGTGTCATCAGCAGGAAGTAGAGCGCCGTCTTGACCGGCAGGATCAGGACGACAAGCAGCACCGCGGCGCCCAGGGATGCCCAGCCGAGTTCCCCGGAAAGGCCGATCGACAGGAAGAAGCCGATCAGGAAAAGGTCCTTGAAGTTCAGCAGCGATTTCGCCAGCTCGTTGGTCTTGGCATGCCCGGCCAGCAATACGCCGAGCACCAGCGCGCCGAGGTCGGCCTTGATGCCGACCAGTTCGAACAACCCGGCGCCGACCAGTGGCAGCATCCAGCCGAGCAGCACCAGCAGTTCGCCGTGACCGACGCGTTCGAGGATGCGGAACAACAGCGGGCGCAGCGGGATCAGGCCGACCAGCAGCAGCGCCCAGATGCTCGGCAGCTTGCCGGCCGACACCGCGACGAACACGACCGCGACGATGTCCTGCACGATCAACAGGCCGATCGCGATACGGGCGTGAATCGCGCCCATCTCGCCGCGTGCCTCGAATACCTTGACCGCGAAAACGGTGCTCGAAAAGCTCAGCGCGAACCCGATCAGCAGGGCGGTCTGCTGATCGAGGCCGGCGAACATGCCCAGTTGCAGTGTCGACAGGACGATGACGACCAGGGCCACCAGTCCGCTGATCAGGGCCATGTGGACCAAGGTGGTCGCCCAGACCACGGGTGCCGCCAGGTCCTTGAGGTGCAGCTTGAGCCCGATCGTGAACAGCAGCAGGGTGATGCCGAGGTCTGCGATCTCCTGCAGTACGGGGGTGGTCTGCATGCCCATCGCGCCGAGCAGGAAGCCGGCCGCCAGGAAGCCGATCAACGGCGGCAGGCTCATGACCTGGGCGAAAAGGCCGAAGACGAAGGCGATGCCCAGCGGCACGACGTGCATGACGTCGATCGCGGTCAGGTCCAGCGGGGCAAGCTCTTGCATGGGGGGCGACAGGAAACTACTCGGCCCACGATCATCGCAGAAAGCCGTGGTCAGGGTAAGCGCCGGGCGGGAAACCGCGTCCGGCCGGCGGTCAGGAGCTGTGCTTGTGACCGGCGCGGGGCACCTGCCAGAGCGTCTCCACGGCATCCGGCGGCAGCGGCCGGGCGAAGAAGAAGCCCTGGAACAGGTCGCAGCCCTCGTCGCGCAGGAAGTCGCGTTGGGCATCGGTTTCGACGCCTTCCGCCACCGAGTCGAGCTTCAGCTGCCGGCCCATCGCGAGGATTGCGCGCGCGATCGCCATGTCGTTCTCGTCCTGGGGAATATCGCTGACGAAGGCGCGATCGATCTTCAGCGTGTCGGCCGGCAGGCGTTTGAGCGTGGCAAGCGATGAATGGCCGGTGCCGAAGTCGTCGATGGCGATACGCACACCGAGTTCGCGCAGCTGCGACAGCACGTCGACGGCCTGGTCGAGGCGGTCCATGACAAAGGTTTCGGTGACCTCGAGTTCGAGTGCCGCGGCGTCCAGGCCGGTCTCGTTCAGTACACCGGCCACCGTGTCGACGATATTGCCGCGCGTTATCTGCGGTCCGGCGACGTTGACCGACACCCGGAACGGGGGTGCGCCGCGGCGTTGCCACTGCACCATCTGCCGGCAGGCCGTGTGCAGCACCCACTCGCCAATGACGACGATCAGGCCGGTCTCCTCGGCCAGCGGGATGAAGCGCGCCGGTGGTACCAGGCCCATGACCGGGTCTTCCCAGCGAATCAATGCCTCGACGCCGACCAGTTCGCCCGATGCCGTGAACTGCGGCTGGTAATGCAGCAGGAATTCGTCGTTGCTGATCGCGCGGTGCAGGTGGGCCTCCATCGCGACACGTTCCGAGTATTTCGACGACATCGACTCGGCATAGAACTGGTAGCTGTTGCGGCCGGCCGCCTTGGCCTGGTACATCGCCGCGTCGGCGAACTTGACCAGGTTCGTCACGTCGTCACCGTCGTCCGGGTAACGGCTGATGCCGACGCTGGTGCCGATATGCAGCAGATGGTCGTCCAGCTCGAATGGCTGGGCCAGGCTCTCGACGACCTTGCGTGCAACCCCGGCCACGGCATCGCGACTGGCGATTGCCTCGAGCAGGATCGTGAACTCGTCGCCGCCGAGGCGGGCGATGGTGTCCTCGCCGCGCACCAGGTGCTGCAGGCGGCTGGCCACGGCCTGCAGCAGCCGGTCGCCGACCGGGTGGCCAAGCGTGTCGTTGACGTTCTTGAAGCGGTCGAGATCGAGGAACAGCAGCGCGACCTCCGTGCCGTGCCGCTGCGCGTGTGCGATTGCGTGTTCGAAGCGATCGAAGAACAGCTCACGGTTGGGCAAACCGGTGAGGTTGTCGAAGTAGGCGAGGCGGTGAATGCGCTGCTCGCTGCGGCGCTGCTCGGTGATGTCGCGCGTCACCGACACGAACTGCGACGGTGGCTGGTCTCCGTCGCGTACGGCGACGATGGTCTGCCAGGTCGGGAACAGCTCGCCGTTCTTGCGCCGGTTCCAGATCTCGCCTTCCCAGATACCCTTTTCCAGCATTGTGCTCCACAGGCGCTGGTAGAACACCGGCGGGTGTTCGCCGGAGCGGTACGGCGGTCGGGTACGGCCGATGATCTCGTCTTCGTCGTAGCCGACCATCTCGCACAGGGCATGGTTGACGCGCAGGATGCGGCCACTGGTATCGGCAACCAGCACGCCTTCGGTGATATGCCGGAACACGTTTTCGGCCAATAGCAGCGAGCGCTCGGCGGCCCGGCGACGGGTGATGTCACTGAACAGGACGACGTAGCCGGTGACGCGGCCACTCTCGATCAGCGGCGAGCTGGTGAACTCGGCGGGAAACACGCTACCGTCGCTGCGGCGCAGGCTGGTCTCGGCGGTGAACTGCGCGATGCCGTCCAGCTGGGCCAGCAGGTTGTCTTCGTCGCAGATGCCACTGTGGCCGCCTTCGTCACCCGTGATCGGTGTGCCGAGCAGGGCCGCCGGCTCACAGCCGAACATGCGTGCCCCGGCGGGGTTGATGAAGGTGATGCTTTTTTTGCGGTCGATGCCGAAGATACCTTCGCCGGCGGCGTCCAGCAGCAGTCTCTGCTGGATCTCGACCTGCTTGCGCCGGTCGATTTCCTCCTGCATCGCGCGCTGGGCCTGTTTCAGGTCGCTGATGTCACGCAGGATTGCCAGTGCAAACGCACCCTTTGGCGTCATGGTCTTGCTCAGGGCCAGTTCGACCGGGACCAGGTCGCCGCCAGGGCGTCTGGCGTTGATCTGGACGCGGGCTGCGTCGGTCGGTGCGACCGGCGACGGCAGTGCCTCGGCGAACAGGTTTTCGAGTGGCTTGCCGAGCAGGTCCCGGCGCCGCAGACCGACGATGTTTTCCGCCTGCAGGTTGACGTCGGTGATGCGCCACTGGGCATCGGTCGTGACGAGCCCGCTCGAAGCCGTGTTGAACAGCTGCTGCAGCTTGGATTGCTCGAAACGCAGTGCGGCGGTCTGCGCCTCGACCTGTCGTTCCAGCGAGCGGTTGCGCCGGGTCGCCATCGTGCCGATCAGGAAAAGCAGGCAGCAGGCGATCGTCGTCACGCCCCAGACGGCATTCTGCAACAGGTCGACCACGCTGAAGGCTTCGGCAGCCGGCTGCTCGAAGGCAATACCGAGCTGGTAGTCGCCGAGCCAGCGCCAGGCGCCTACGACCTCGTTGCCGGTGCTGTTCCTGTAGGGGGTCAGTTCGGCGCGGGTGGCCGGCCCGCGACCGGGGGCGCCGGTGTGGCTGGTCACCGGTATTCGCGGGTCGGTGTTTGCGTTGGCGACCGGCGGGAACCGGCAGTGTTCGCGCGGGCTCACGGCGCAGGCCAGGAGCGTGCCGCTGGCATCGAACACCAGCCTGTTTCCGGGTGCCCCGGCAGCCCCGTGGGTCAGCGTGTCCCCGACGAATCCCGGGTCGACCTGCAGCATCAGTATCGCGATGACATCACCCTGCTGCCGGACTGGTGTGGCGACCCAGCCGACATGGATTGGCTGGTCCACGAAACCGGTCGAGGCGTTCAGCAACAGCGTCTCCCCGGCAGACACCCGGGCAAGCGTGATGGGATCGACCGGTGGCGCCTCGATGGCCTGTACGGGCAACTCCGGCGACGGGCGCGTGGCGTGCCGGGCGAGGGCAAGAACCCTTGCCGATGCGAACCGGCCGTCAGCCGGTGTCGGGGGCGCTGACGCGGGCAGGTCGCGTGCCGCCAGCCAGCGCGCATCGAGGGCCTCGGCCTGCGCAGCATCGAGCAACTGCCGGTAGGCACGGTCCGTCTCTGCTTGGGCGAGATCGAGTTGGGACGCAAGGCCGCGTTCGATCGCGTGCAGGGAATGGCGTTCTGCTCCGGAGTTGACGATAGCCGCCGTCAGCAGCAGCACGGCTGCGGCCGCGGCGATACTCAGCCAGTGATAGACATTGCGCTGTTGCGGCTTCACGGAACGATCCAGTCAGGGGGCGGTCACGTTTGCTGCCCTGCCGCCTTGGGTGGATAGCGGCTGCAGACACCGGTGCTTTAAGCCGTTGGGCGTTGTGTTGCGTCGTGGGGAATCAGGCAGGTAATTGAAAGAAAGACGTTTTTTGGGAATTAACCGGTTCCGGCCGTTTAGCCGAGGGGCGAGCTGCCGGGGACCTCGAGTGTTGGCGGCGGCAGCCAGCGCGGTGAGAAATCCGCCGCACAATGGCAACGACCGAGGTTGCCGAACCGCTCGCGTCGAACCTGCTCGCAGCGGTCCACGTCGTCGAAGGGGCCAATCGTTCCGCGTGGCTGCTCGGGGGTCGAGCCGGGCGGGTGGATGTGACAGCTCACCCCGGCGCCCAGGGTCGGCGACACCGGAAGCAGCGCAACAACCAGTCCGCACAGCCCTGCGCGGAGTACGGTGCTTTGGCGTTCGGCCCGGCTATTCGTAAGGTTCGATCGCGCTGGCATAAAGCGTGTACCCAGCCTCGGCGATATCGTTCGCGATGCGCTTGACGCTCATGGTGCCGATGACCCAGACAACGTCGAACAACTCCGGACTCGCACCCTTGCCGGCCTCGGTGAGCACGTAGACCGTCTGGTTGGCGGGTGGTGGCGGCACATGGACGCAGGCGCCGTAGTAGGGCACCAGAAGGAAGGCGGTGGTTTCGCGCTCGTCGGCCTCGACCGGCACGATGAAGCCGGGCAGCTTGACCTCTCGCCCGTCCATGTCCTCGCGGACCGGGGCCTGGTCCCACAGCGCCTTGAGTTTTGCCATGACCTCCTGCGCCCGTGGATCGTCGTCGGAGAGTTCGTCGAGGTTGATGTCGCCAAGCAGCTTGGCCGGCTGGAAATCGGCCGGGATCAGGTCGTCCCACTCGATCTCGCGCGGATCACCGCTTTCCGTGATCCGCTCGGGTCGGTCCTCTGCCGGGGTGGGGCTAACGGAGAAATCGGGTCGCTCGTCGGCCGGGACCTTCTCGCTGCCACCAGCAATGTTGGTATCGGTCGGCGGCGTCTGGCTGACCGTCGGCGGCTCGCCGGTGGACGACTGGTCACCACAGGCGGCCAGGAACAGGGCCAGCAGGAGTGCTGGGACGATGCGCCACGTGTTCATTCTGCAGTGCGACTCCTTCGGGGCGGAAATACGGCTGCGTTGCCGGCTGCGAACGATAACCGAACCCCCGGTGCGGATCACCCTGCAATCAACGGGTCGGGCTGTTGCTGCCGCGGGTTCCCGGGCTATGCCGAATCCGCGGCCACTTGACCTGGCGCAGCGGGTGCCCGCAAATAATGGTTTACTAATATGCTGGCAGCGCGTAATGTTGTTGCTAATCATTCTTGTCTTTGGGTGCGCGGAGGCGTGCGTTGATTTCGCTCAACGAGTTGCCGCTGGGGCAACGCCTGCGGCTGGTGCACATCGACGGCGGTCGGCAGTTGAAGCAGCGCCTGATGGCCCTTGGCATCAGCGTCGGCGGCGAGCTGCGCGTGGTGCAGCGGCGTCCGGGTGGCGTCGTCGTGGCCAGGTCGGGTAACCGCGTCGCGCTGGGCCACGGCATTGCCCACAAGCTGCTTGCAGAGGTCATCGAACCGTGACCGCGGTGCCCGAACCAGGGACCGCGGCAGCACTCGCACCGCTGACAGTCGCGATCGCCGGCAATCCGAATTGCGGCAAGTCGGCGCTGTTCAACCGGCTGACCGGCGTGCGCCAGAAGACCGGCAACTGGCCGGGCGTGACGGTCGAGCGCAAGGCCGGCAAGGCGCGGATCGACGGTCGCGACGTTACCGTCGTCGACCTGCCCGGCATCTACTCGCTCGACGCCGCCTCGCTGGACGAAAAGGTTGCGCGCGATTTCCTGCTGTCGCGCGAGGCCGACCTGGTCGTCAACGTGCTCGATGCCGGCAACCTCGAACGCAATCTCTACCTGACCGTGCAACTGCTCGAAATGGGCGTGCCGCTGGTGGTCGCCCTGAACATGATGGACGTCGCCCGTGCCCAGGGCATCGTCATCGACGCGGAACTGCTCGCACGCCGTCTCGGTTGTCCGGTCGTGCCGATCGTCGCGATCAGCGGCGAGGGTATGAGCGAATTGCAGGCGCGCGTTCTGGCGGTCGCCGATGCGCGCCAGTCGCCGGGTTTTCCACTGGCGCTCGATGATCTCGTCGAAGAAGCCCTGCAGCCGTTTCTCGCGTTGCTGGAGGGTTCCGGCGACGGCGACCGCCGCTGGCGGGCGCTGAAGCTGCTCGAGGGTGACGATGACCTCGCCCCGGTTGGGGTTTCGACCGCCGAGCTAGACGCCCTGCGCGAAAGGGTTGCGGCGCGGCTGGACCAGGACCTGGCCCTGCTGATCGCCGATACACGCTACACGCACGCGCACGTACTGGCGCGTGACGTTACCCGCCAACCGGCGCAGCAGGGACGTACGCTGAGTGATCGCATCGATGGCCTGGTCCTGGGTCGCTGGACCGGTATCCCACTGTTCCTGCTGATCATGTACCTGATGTTCCTGTTCACGATCAGCTTCGGCGGGGCCTTCGTCGACTTCTTCGACGGCGTGGCCGGGGCGTTGCTGGTCGACGGCTTGGGCGAACTCCTGGCCGGCCTCGGCGCGCCTGACTGGCTGCGCGTGCTGCTGGCCGACGGTGTCGGTGCGGGCATCCAGGTGGTCGCCACTTTCATACCGATCATCACCGCCCTGTACCTTTTTCTGTCGGTGCTCGAGGACTCCGGCTACATGGCGCGAGCGGCGTTCGTCATGGACCGCTCGATGCGGGCGATCGGGCTGCCGGGCAAGGCCTTCGTGCCGCTGATCGTCGGCTTCGGCTGCAACGTGCCGGCGATCATGGCGACGCGGACGTTGGAGAACGAGCGCGAGCGCAAGCTCACGATACTGATGAATCCGTTCATGTCGTGCGGGGCGCGCCTGCCGGTCTACGCGCTGTTCGCCGCCGCCTTCTTTCCGGCCTCCGGGCAGAACGTCGTGTTCGCGCTGTACCTGGCCGGTATAGCCGTGGCGATACTGACCGGCCTGATGATGCGGCAGTCGCTGCTGCCGGGTGACAGTAGCGGGTTCGTCATGGAGTTGCCGCCGTACCACCTGCCGACACTGCGCGGCGTATCGCTGCGCGCCTGGGACCGGGTGCGCCTGTTCGTCAAGGAGGCGGGGCGTGTCATCGTCGTCATGGTCATCGCGCTGAACCTGTTGAACTCGCTCGGCACGGACGGCTCGTTCGGTAACGAGGACAGCGACCGGTCGGTACTGAGCGCGGCCGCGCGCGTCATGACGCCGGCATTCGCACCGCTCGGAATCGACGAAGACAACTGGCCGGCCGTGGTCGGTGTCTTCTCCGGTATCCTGGCCAAGGAGGTCGTCGTCGGAACGCTCGACAACCTCTACTCGGCGATCGCGCGGAGTGAGTCCGGTACCGCTGAGGACAGTCCTTTCGATCTCTGGGACAGCCTGCGGCAGGCCGTGGGCACGGTTCCCGAGAACCTCGCGGAGGCCTCCTCGTCGCTGCTCGACCCGCTCGGTATCCGTGCCGTGGCGCAGCAGGACCCGGTTGACCTGGCTGTCGACAACCAGGTCTTCGGTGCCATGCGTGATCGCTTCGACGGCCAGGCGGGGGCGTTCGCCTACCTGCTGTTCGTGCTGCTGTACTTTCCCTGCGTGGCGACGATCGGTGCGATCAAGCGGGAGACCGGCGCGGCCTGGGCGGCGTTCGTGGCGGCGTGGACGACCGGTGTCGCCTACGTCACGGCGACGTTGTTCTACCAAGCGGCCACGTACAGTACGCATCCGCAGTCGTCACTGGCCTGGATCCTGGCGATGATCGTGCTGTTTCTCGGCACCATCGCCGCACTGCGCTGGTGGGGGCGCCGCCGTGTCCGGACTGGCGTGTCGGCAGGTTGGGCCGACTCGTGATCCTGCAGCGTATCCTCGACCACCTGGCGCAGTGCCCCCAGGCCAGTTGCCTGCAGATTGCACGGGCCGTGGGTGCCGATCCGGGCGCCGTCGAAGCGATGCTGGACACCCTCGAACGCCACCGGCGGGTAAGGCGATGGGCCGGCCAGGCCTGCAGCACGTGTCAGCAGCGCTGCGGCAACGAATCGACCGTGTATTTCTCACTCGCAGAAGACGCACCCTCACCGACCGTGGGTTTCTGCGACATGCCCCCGACCGCCGATCGCTGAGGCCGGAGGGGCGACCCGAACGTTGTTCCCGTAACGAGAGAGCCTGTGGCGCTGCCAGCGTTCACTATCCTGGCAATGCCCCAGAAGATTTGGCGTTGCTCGACGGGTGCGATGTTCGGGTTAAACGTCCCCCCGGCGAATCGCCGGGGGAAAAAGGCGACCGGACCCGGGGAAGGTCGAGGACAATCGGGTCGCCGTGCCGGGCATTCACCGCAGAAGCGGCGAAAGGACAGACCCCGACAGTTCACTTGGAGTCGATGTCCGGCCCGGGGTTCCCTTACTCCCGTTTACCGGCGTATTGGACAGCGTCGCCGGCCAGCGGCGCGCGTTCGGGCAGTTGCAGCGCCACGAATGAATCCGTCAACTGGCGGCTCAGCAGTGCGTGCTCCGAGGTCAGCGTCGTCTTGACCAGGTTGCGCCCGTTGGCCGCGTCGAACAGCAGCCGGCCGTAACTGCCGTAGTGCGGCAGCTTGCGGGCCAGGGCGGCGATAGCGTCTGGCGTGGCCGCGCCGATGAAACCGACACTGGCGCCATCGGCATTGGTATTGACGAGCACGCTGCTATGACTGGATGCGGGGTAGTCGATGCCTTCGACGGTCACCGCATCGACGAGCAGGGCCTGGTCGTGGCGTGCGACCGCGGCGGCCGCGGCGTCTCGCCAGCGGTTGCTCCAGCCGGCGACGAGTACGTTCCTGGCCAGCGGGAATTCGCCCAACGCCGTGTCGTCGGCGACCTCTAACTGGCGATAGCGCTGCCGCCAGCCCGTTGCCAGCCGTTGCCAGGCCTCGCGCTGCGCCGGCGGGATGTCCGTCGGCAGCACCAGCAGGGTGGAAGTACCGAACAGCCGGTTCAGCGCGGGTGGCTGTTCGCTCGGATCGAGGTAGCGCAGGACGTCGTAACCGGGGTCGGCGTCGATGCGAACCGGGCGTCGGGAAAACCGGAAAGTGGCGTTTGCCCGGTCCTGTTCCAGCCTGACGACGTAGGTCCGCGCGATCGATTCGCCGTCGAGTGTGATCGCGACGGGCACGTCCGCCTGGAACAGCGGCGGTCGCTGCTGCAGCGAGACATCGAGCCGGAAACCGTCGCCGTCTTCCGCGACGTCGACGGCACCGAGTGACAGGCGTGGTGCACCGGTGCGATGCAGCCACTGGGCGCTGCGCTCGGCGAGTTCGGGGTGGCCTTCCGTCAGGGTCTGGACGACCTGCTCGAAGCCGACAGCCTCGAACCGGTGCCTTTGCCAGAGGCGGCGCAGGGCGTCAACGAATCCCGCGTCGCCGAGCGCCATGCGCAGGTCGTGAAACAGCATCAGCGACTTGCTGTAGCCGACGGACTGGCTGGCGTCACCGTGGCGCGACACGAAATCGATCAGCGCGCTGTCCTCACCGTCGGCGGCGAAGTTGCTGTAGCGTTGCAGCGCCTTGAGGCGGTAGGTGGATCCCTCGCCACGGCGTTCCTGCATCCAGTGGTCGGCGAGGTAGGCCGTCAGCCCCTCGCTCCAGTTCCCCGCGCGGTAATCGACCCAGACCCCATTACCCCACCAGTTGTGCAGGATTTCATGTGGCAGCGACGTATAGGGGATGAAAGGCAGGCGCAGCACCTGCGATCCCAGTAACGTGAACGACGGCATGCCGTAACCGGTCTGCCAGCGGTTTTCGACGACAGCGAATTTGGCGTAAGGATAGGCCCCGATCAACCCGGCGTAGTGGTCGATGTACTCGGTGCCGAGCTTCAGGTAGAGATCCGCCAGCGCCGGATCGTCGTCGAGCAGCCAGACCGACACTGTGATGTCGCCGTGCGCCCTTGCATGGCGGGTGAAGCGGCCGGCAATCAGGTAGAGATCGTCGTGCGGCTGGTCGCTGGACCATGTCGTGCGGCCGTCTTTTTCCCCTCTCTTACCAATGCTGATGCCGGCCCAGTCCTCTGGTAGCGTCAGGCGTAGTCGATAGCGGGACACGGGGGCGTCGAACATCGGGTACCAGGCCGATGCGCCGTCGAGATAGAGACCGTCCGCAGACACCTCACCCTGGGGCATGCCGCCCATGCTGCGGCGCCCGGAAAACCTGGGCCGACCGTGGTAATGCAACTCCAGGGAACGGGCGGGAGTCTGCATGTCGACACGGTAGGCGGTTCGCAGTCCGTCGGAAGATGTCTGCAAGGCTCGCATGGTCCCGCTGTCGGTGGTCACGGTGAACCCGGCGTTGAGAACGAACTCGAAGCGGAGCGAGGGCCGGTCGACATCGATACGGTCGCGTACCTTCAAGCTACTTTCCGTCGACGAAACGACGACGTCGAGTTCGTGTCCGACGAACGCAAACGAAAGGCAGGGGAAAACGAAAGCGATGACGAAGAAAACGCGCGTGAACATTGCCACGGCCGTTGCCGGCTTCCTGGGTGCGGGGATCTGCATGTTGGTCCTCTCCGGTGTGGGGGCGGTGGCCGGCGACCGCCAGTCGTCGATGGCCCCGATTGTTGTCGATCGGGCGGAATCCGCAACCCTGCCGGAACTGATGGCGAAGCTGAGCGGCGAAAGGCTGGTATTCGTCGGTGAGACGCATACGGCCTACGGCGATCACCTGCTGCAGCTTGACGTACTGCGGGAGATGGCGGCCCAGCCCGGCAAACTGGCGGTCGGTGTCGAGTGGATACAGGCGCGCTTTCAGCCCGTGATCGACGATTACCTCGCCGGTCGGATCGACGAATCCGCGTTCCTGCGCAACACCGAGTACTTCGACCGTTGGCGTTTCGACTACCGCCTTTACCGTCCCATCATCGAATTCGCGCGCGCCGGCAACATCCCGATCGTCGCACTCAATGCCTCGCGCGAACTGACCGATGCGGTCAAGGACGTCGGTATTGGTGGCCTGACCGGTGAACTGGCCGAGGAGGCGCCGGACGACTACGACTTCGACAACACGGACTACGAAAATCAGCTCAAGCAGATGTTCGCCATGCATCCTGCGGCATCCGAGGACGAAGAGGGCTTCGATCGGTTTCTCCAGGTGCAGCTGACCTGGGACGAGAAGATGGCCGAGCGCGTCGCCGAGTACCTCGATGCAGGCGACGATCATCGCATGCTGGTGCTGGCCGGCAAGGGGCATGTCAGCGGCCGCAACGGCATCCCGAAACGCGTGACCCGCCGAACCGGGATCCGGGGCGTGACGATCGCGACCTTCAACCCCTCCGCACGGCTGTTCAACACGGCCGACTACATGATCCTGGCGAACGACGAGAGCTTGCCGCCTGCGGGCCTGATGCGCGTGTTCCTCGACGAGACGGAAGAAGGCGTGTTCATCAGGGATTTCAGCCCCGACAGTCCGGCGGAGAAGGCCGGGGTGAAGAAGAACGACCGCATCGCCCGGATCGACGGGCAACCGATCCGCTACTTCGTCGATGTGAAGTTGCAGATGTTGGACAAGCGGCCCGGTGACGAAATCGAGGTGGAGATGGTGCGCGAGTCGCTGATCATGGGTGACCAGTCGGTGGTAACCCGGTTCAAACTCGGCGGCGAGCAGTCCAGGCACCACGCCGGTTGACGAAGAGCATCGTCCGGCGCGTGGCGCCGGGCGATGCTCGTGTTCAGGCCAGCGACGGCAGTCGCCAGATTTCGTCGTTGTACTCGGCGATCGTGCGGTCGGTCGAGAAGCCTCCGCTGGCCGCGCAGTTGCGGATACTCATCCGCGTCCACTGGTCGTGGTCGCGCCAGACCGCTTCCGCGCGTTGTTGAGCGTCGACGTAGCTGCGGAAGTCGGCCAGCGTCATCCAGGGATCTTGCGGACTGCGCAGGCTGTCGAGGATGCCGCGAAACAGTCCCGGCTCCATGCCGCTGAAGTGGTCGCTGTCGAGCAGGCGCAGCACTGCCTGCAGGTCCGGGTCGTTGTCGATGAAGTGTTGCGGCCTGTAGTTGGCCCGCATCGCCTGGACCTCGTCGGCACGCAGCCCGAACAGGAAGAAGTTGTCTTCGCCGACGGCATCCATGATCTCGATGTTGGCGCCGTCATAGGTCCCGATCGTAATGGCGCCGTTCATCATGAACTTCATGTTGCCGGTTCCGGAGGCCTCCTTGCCCGCGGTCGAGATCTGTTCGGACAGGTCGGCGGCGGGGCAGATCGTCATCATCTTGGTGACCCCGTAGTTGGGCAGGAACACCAGTTTCAGGCGGTTGCCGACGGCCGGGTCGTTGTTGATGACGCCGGCCACGTTGTTGATGAGCTTGATGATCTCCTTGGCGCGAATGTAACCGGGTGCCGCCTTGCCGCCGATCAGCACGCAACGGTCGACCCAGTTGGCCGTGTCACCCTGGCGGATCCGGTTGTACAGGTGGATCACGTGCAGCACGTTCAGCAACTGGCGCTTGTACTCGTGGATACGCTTGACCTGGATGTCGAACAGCGCGTTGGGATCGAACGCGACGCCGGTCTCCGCCTCGACCAGTTGTGCCAGGCGGCGCTTGTTGTGCAGGCGAATCTCGCGCCAGCGCCGGTGGAAGGCGACGTCGCCATTGTCGGCCAGCGGTTCCATCTTTTGCAGGCGGCCGAGGTCGGCCTGCCAGCCGTCACCGAGTTGCTCGGTTAGCAATTCGGCGAGCGGCGGGTTGGCGATCGCGAGCCAGCGGCGAGGCGTGACCCCGTTGGTCTTGTTGTTGAAACGCTCCGGCCAGAGTTCGTAGAAGTCGCGGAACAGTCCCTCCTTGAGCAGGTCCGAGTGCAATGCGGCCACGCCGTTGACCGAGAAGCTGCCGACGATGGCCAGCCAGGCCATGCGTACCTGCGGGTCGGGGCCTTCCTCGATCAGCGACATGCGACGGACGCGGTCCGTATCGCCGGGCCAGCGCTGGCGTACGTCGGCCAGGAAGCGGGCGTTGATCTCGTAGATGATCTCAAGCAGGCGCGGCAGCAGGCAGTTGAACAACTTGACCGGCCAGCGCTCCAGTGCCTCGGGTAGTAGCGTGTGGTTGGTGTAGGCCATGCACCGCGTGGTGATGGCCCAGGCCTCGTTCCATTCGAGACGCTTGTCGGGATCGTCGAGCAGGATCCGCATCATCTCGGCGACCGCGATGCTGGGGTGCGTGTCGTTGAGCTGGAATACGTTGTGGTCGGCAAACTCGCTTAAAGGCCGCTGTTCGTACTGACGGAAGGCATCCTGCAGACTGGCTGACGTGAGGAAGTACTGCTGGCGCAGGCGCAGTTCCTTGCCGTTCTCGTTGGCGTCGTTGGGATACAACACCATCGTGATGTTCTCTGCCTGGTTCTTGCTGGCGACCGAATCCGCATAGTCGCCGGCGTTGAACTCCTTGAGGTTGAACTCGTCGGTGGCGCTGGCCGACCACAGTCGTAACGTGTTGACGATCCGGTTGCGGTAACCCGAGACGGGGACATCGTAGGGCACGGCCAGCACGTCTTCGGTCTCGATCCAACGCGCATGTGGCTTGCCTTCCGGGTCGACGAAGTGCTCGGTGCGGCCACAGAACCGGACCGTCTGGGTGTACTCGGGGCGTTCGACCTCCCACGGGTGGCCGTCGCGCATCCAGTGGTCCGGGTCCTCGACCTGGTAGCCGTTCTCGATGTGCTGGTGAAACATGCCGTACTCGTAGCGCAGGCCGTATCCGGTAACCGGTAGCGCCAGCGTCGCGCAGCTGTCCATGAAACAGGCGGCCAGCCGGCCGAGGCCGCCGTTGCCGAGGCCGGCGTCGGGCTCCGTATCGCGCAGCTCCTCGAGCGAGATCGCGAAGTCTTTCAGCGCCTCGTCGACCGGTTCACGGATGTCGAGATTGAGCAGGTGGTTCCCGAGCGAGCGCCCGATCAGGAACTCGAGTGACAGGTAATGGGCGCGGCGTGAATTGTTCTTTTTCTTCAGGCACCAGGTATTGCGCCAGTCGGCCATGATGCGATCCCGGATCGTGTAGGCCAGCGCCTCGTACAGGTAGTACTGGTTGCAGCCCAGGTAGCGACCGAGGTGATACTCGAGGTAGCGCTGGATATCACGACTGAGCGTTTCATCGTCGGTCGGCAGCGCCGGCATGCTGGGCAGGGCGCAGACGATCGCGTGGTGTGGTTCGGCCATTCTATTGCTCCGGCAACTGGTTGTTGGCATCCTCAGCCAGCCCGCAGCGGCCCGGTACATGGCAGTGCGACGCCGCGTCGATCACTCTACCGCAAGTCGTGCAAACGCTGTATCGGGTCGGTACGGGGTGGTCGGTCATTATGGGCGCGGCAACTGAGGGTGCGTACATCCGGCTGCCGGGCCAGTCAGCATCTCCTACTGCTGGTACAGCGCCAGGTACTGCGCCGCGCTATTCCGCCAGCCAAAATCGGCGCGCATGCCGGTCTTGGCCAGTTTCATCCATTGCTTGGGCTCACGGAACAGTTCCAGCGCGCGCAAAAGCGCCTGCTGGAGCGATTCCGCCGTCGCGTCGGCAAACACGAACCCGTTGGCCGTGCCGTCTGCCAGGTTCTGTGGAGAAGCGTCGACGACGGTGTCGGCGAGCCCGCCCGTATCGCGAACGATGGGCGGGGTGCCATAGCGCAGGCTGTACATCTGGTTCAGGCCGCAGGGTTCGTAGCGCGACGGCATCGCGAACATGTCACAGCCTGCCTCGAGCTGGTGTGCCAGCGTCTCCGAGTAGCCGATGAAATGGAACACGCGGCCGGGGTAGTCGGCCGTCAGTGCACGCAGCTGCTGCTCGAGACCCGGTTCGCCGGAGCCGATGATGGCGAACCGCGCATCGCTCTGCGTCACCATCTGCGGCACGATGTCCAGCAGCAGGTCGATCCCCTTCTGGTAGACCATGCGTCCCACCGACCCGATCAGCGGACCATCGAACGCCAGTGCGTCGTCGGCAGCGCCCATCGCGCGCAGCAGGGCATCGCGGTTGGCGCGCTTGGCGCTGCCGATGCTGCCGCCGACGTGGTAATGGGCCACGAGGTGGGGGTCCGACTGCGGGTCCCAGGTCGCGTTGTCGATGCCGTTGATGATCCCGCTGAGCTTGTGTGCCTGCTGCTCCAGAATGCTGGCATAGCCGTAGCCGAATTCCGGTTGGCGGATCTCTTCGGCGTAACGCGGACTGACCGTCGTGATCAGGTCGCTGGACACCAGGCCGCATTTCAGCATCGAGAAGCGATCATAGAATTCGCCGTGATCGACCGACCACCAGTGGGCTGGCAGGTGCAGCGCCTTGAACGTGCCGAAGTCGAACTGGCAGTCGTAGGCGATGTTGTGGATCGTGAACAAGGTGCGCGGGCGGGATGCATGCAACGCAAGGAAGGCCGGCAGTGCGCCGGTCTGCCAGTCGTTGGCGTGTACGACGTCGGCGCTCCAGTCGAGCTCCAGCGCATCCAGTGCGAGCGCCGCGCAGGCCTCGCAGAAGTAGATGAAACGGGCCGGGTTGTCGTGCCAGCTGTGCCCGTTCTGGTCGGTGTAGGGCAACCCCGACCGATCGAACAGGTCGGGCAGGTCGACGATCCACAGTGGGCTGCTGATGGCCGGGTGACGGCCTTCGAGAATACGTGCCTCGCGTCCGCCGGCCAGGTGCACCCAGCCCAGCACGCGCAGCGCTTCGGCCTGCGCCATGATCTCACGGTAACCGGGCACCGCAAGCCGCACGTCCACGCCGATCCCGACCAGCGCGTCGGGCAGGCTGTGGGCGACGTCGCCAAGTCCGCCGGTCTTGAGCAGCGGGTAGACTTCGCTGGCTGCAAACAGTACGCGCATGGTTATCGCTCAAGCAGCAGGAGTACCGCCCCCAGTGGCGGCAGATCGATATCGGCAGAGCAGGGCCGGTCGCGCCACGGTGCGTCGATCGATGTGACGTGACCGGCGTTGCCGACGTTGCTGCCGCCGTAGATCGCCGCATCGGTATTCATGATCTCGCGGTACCGGCCCGCGACAGGCAGGCCGATGGTGACATCCTCGCGCGGGACCGGGGTGAAGTTCAGCACGCAGACGAGCGTCTGGCCGTCACCGTGGCGAATGTAGGACAGTGTCGAGCGATCGCTGTCGTTGCAGTCGATCCACTCGAAACCCTGTGACTCGAAGTCGTGCCGATGCAGTGCCGGCAACTCGCGGTACAGGCTGTTCAGGTCGCGCACGAGGCGATGGATGCCGGCATGGTTCTCGTTGTCCAGCAAGGGCCAGTCGAGTGCCTCGGCTTCGCGCCATTCGTGCCACTGCGCCATCTCGCCGCCCATGAACAGCAGCTTCTTGCCCGGGTGGGTGTACTGCCAGGCGTACAGGAGGCGCAGGTTGGCAAACTTCTGCCAGGCGTCCTTCGGCATCTTGTCGAGCAGGCTGCGCTTCATGTGTACGACCTCGTCGTGCGAGAACGGCAGCACGAAGTTCTCGGTGTAGGCGTACATCTGGGAAAACGTCAGGTTGTTGTGGTGAAAGCGACGGTGGACCGGGTCGAGCTCCATGTACGACAACGTGTCGTTCATCCATCCCATGTTCCATTTCATGCTGAAACCGAGGCCGCCCATCCAGTTCGGGCGTGACACCATCGGCCAGGCGGTCGATTCCTCGGCGATCGTCAGCGCACCGGGGAAACGCGCGTGCAGCACGGCATTGACGTGGCGCAGGAACTCGATGGCGTCGAGGTTCTCGCGCCCGCCGAACTGGTTCGGCAGCCAGTCGCCCTCGTTGCGCGAGTAGTCGAGGTATAGCATCGAGGCCACGGCGTCCACGCGCAGGCCGTCGATATGGAATTCCTCGAGCCAGTACACCGCGTTGGCCAGCAGGAAGTTGGCCACCTCGCGCCGCCCGTAATCGAAGATCAGCGTGCCCCAGTCACGATGTTCCCCGCGCCTTGGGTCGGCGTGCTCGTAGACGGGCTCTCCGGTAAAGCGGGCGAGGGCGAAATCGTCTTTCGGAAAATGGCCGGGGACCCAGTCCAGGATCACGCCGATGCCGGCCGCGTGGCAGCGGTCGACCAGGTAGCGCAGGCCGTCCGGGTCACCGAAACGCGCGCTCGGCGCGTAGTACCCCGACACCTGGTAGCCCCACGATTCGTCCAGCGGGTGCTCCATGACCGGCAGCAGCTCGATATGCGTGTAACCGAGGTCGGAGACGTACGGCACCAACTGGTCGGCCAGCTCGCGGAAGTCGAGGAAGCTGTCGTCGGCACCCTTGCGCCAGGAACCCGGGTGCACCTCGTAGATGCTCATCGGCTCCTGCATCCAGCGCCATTCGGCCCGCCGGGCCAGCCAGTCGGCATCCTCCCAGCCGTACTGCGACGGTGAGGCGATCCGCGATGCGGTGTCCGGGCGCAGTGTCATGGACTGGCCGTAAGGGTCTGCCTTCAGCAGCAGTTGCCCGTACCGGCCGAGAAACTCGAACTTGTACAGGTCGCCGGCCTGCAGGCCCGGGATGAACAGTTCCCAGACACCGGACCCGCCACGGCTGCGCATCGGGTGCCGTAGTCCGTTCCAGCCGTTGAAATCGCCGACGACGCTGGCGCGCTTGACCCCGGGCGCCCAGACGGCGAATCGGCAGCCCGGCACACCGTCGACCTCGGTCGGGTGCGCGCCCAGCAGCCGGTAGATGTGGTGGTGGCGGCCCTCGCTGAACAGGTGCAGGTCGAGGTCCTGCAGCTGGGGTTCGAACGAGTAGGGCGACACCGCGCTGTGGCGGCTGTTGTCGCCCTTTTCGACCCAGTTCAGCAAGTGGTGCGCGGGCAGCGCCTGGCGCCGGGTCTCATCGAGGGCCAGTTCGAAGATATCGGTATTGGCGATCCGCTGCATCGGGCCCAGGCCGTCGACCTCGACGTGCTCGGCGCTCGGCATGAAGGCCCGCAGCACGTAGCCGTCGGCCAGCGGGTGCACACCGAGTACGGTGAACGGGTCGTGCGACTCGCCCTTCTGCAGGGCGGCCAGGGGATACGCGAGTTTAGCTGCCATGCTGCCTCCCGCTGGTCGAGATCATTTCCCTCAGTCGTGCCGTCAATTTGGAATCCAGCATGTCCCAATCAAATCGCCATTGCCAGTTGCCGTCGGAAACGCCCGGCGTGTTCATCCGCGCGCTGCCGTCGAGACCAAGATAATCCTGCAGCGGCGCCATCGCCAGTCCGGCCGCGGTCTGCAGGCCGGTACGCACCATGAGGCCGGCTATGTCGTCGGTCGGCGGGCTGCCCAGAACCTCGAATACGAATGCCTGCTCGTGCGGTTTCAGGGTCGAGAACCAGCCGACGCAGGTGTCGTTGTCGTGGGTGCCGGTGTAGACCACGGTGTCGGGGGTGATGTTGGCCGGCTTGTGCGGGTTGTCGTCGAAGCTGTCGAACGCGAACTGCAGCACCGACATGCCGGGCAGCGCGAAACGGTGGCGCAGCTCGCGGACCTCGTCGGTGATGACGCCGAGGTCCTCGGCGACGATGCTGAGTTCGGGAAAGCGATTCTTCAACACCGTCAGCAGCGCCTCGCCGGGGGTGTTCTCCCAGTAGCCCTCGATCGCCGTGTCGCACTCGGCATCGATCATCCACACGGCGACGAGGCCGCGGAAGTGGTCGATGCGGACGATGTCGAACAGCTCACCCTGGCGTCGCATGCGGTCGCTCCACCACTGGAAGCCGTCGCGCTGCATGAACTCCCAGCGGTAGTGCGGGTTGCCCCAGCGCTGCCCGGTCGCCGAGAAATAATCCGGCGGGACCCCGGTGACGAAGGTGGGGTGTCCGTCCTCGTCGAGCAGGAAATCCTCCGGTTGCGCCCAGGTGTCCGCGCTGTCGTGGGCGACGAAGATCGGGATGTCGCCGAACAGTCGCACACAACGGTCGGCGGCATGTTGGCGGATCCGGTGCCAGGCACGGTCAAGTCGGTACTGGGTCTCCTTGATGCTCAGCAGTTCGCGATCGTGCCGTTGCGAGAACACCGCCATGGCGCGGTCGTCCCTGCGCCGGTACACGTCCGGCCAGTCGATCCAGGTCGCTTCGCCGAGTTCCTGTTTCAGCAGGCTGTAGGCGGCGAAGTCGTCGAGCCAATAGGCCTCGTTGGCGCAGTATTCCGCAAAGGCCGATTCGTTGACCGGGACCTCGGTCAGCGGCAGCAGCGCAGGGTTGGTCGCGAATGCCGATGCGCTCTGGTACGGCGAGCCGTTGCTGTCGGGTATGACCAGCGGCAGCATCTGCCAGACGCTGAGACCGGCCTCCGCCAGCCAGTCGACCCAGCGCAGGGCATCATCGTCGAAGCGGCCGGAAGGGAGTGACGTGATGTGCAGCAGGGCCCCAGCCTCGCGCGGCGTCTTGGTGTCATGCATGTCCACGCCGCATCGTACCGCTGTTTTCCGCATCACCGCCGCCGCTCGAAACCGGTTTCGACAGTGCCTTAGGCGCCGGCAGGCCAAGCATCCGGTAGAGATTCCTCAGTTGCTGCCGGTAGAGCCGGTCGAAGTCGTTAACACTGTCGGCCGGGTTGTAGTCACCGAACCACCAGAACCAGTCCGAGCCTTCGCAGATCGCGAGCTGACGTTCCAGCTCGAGGCGCTCCCTGGCCGAAAGCTTCCGGCTCGCCAGCACGTCGTCGTAGGCCTGCTTGGCCTCGATCAGCAGGTCCCAGGCGCGGTTCTTGTCGGGTTCGCCGATCCAGGTCGAGAACGAGCCGTAGACCCAGCTGCCGGGACACAGCTTCGGCAACGGATGCGCCGGACAGCGATCAATCGCCTCGCTGAACGTGATCGTGTGGATCAGCGGACTGCTGACCAGGCGCTCGTACAGCGCGCCGAGAAAATGGAACGCGTTGTCGCGGTAGTACTCCCAGGCGTTCTCACCGTCGAGTATGACGCTGACAACATTTTCGTCGCAGTCATCGCCGAGGTACTTGCCGATGTTTTCGACGTGCTTGGTGAAGTCGATCGCGGCATCGTCGGCGTTCCACTGCTGGTACTCGAAACCGATCAGGTCAGACAGACCGTCGTCGCGGAAGAACATGCGCGTCTCGTACGCGTCCACTTTGTGCGCGCAGAACAGGCTGCGGCGGGCCACTTCGCCCTGGGTTTCGAGTCGGGAGAGATAGCGGCTGTTGTTCCACACGCCCTCGCCGGAGGCGCTCCAGCGGATACCGAATTCGTCGAGCAGGGCGATGGCCTCGTCGCTGACGGCGCCTTCCGACAGCCAGACGCCGTTTGGCCGCCGTCCGAAGAAATGCTCGAATACGCGGATGCCTTCGCGCATGTGCCAGCGCGCCCGGTCGAGTCCGCCCGGGTAGTCGTCGCCGTCCGGGCCGGCTGCCTCGGGCAGCGCGCAGGCCATCGAGTCGATGTCGATCAGCAGCGGTACGATCGGGTGGCCGTACGGGGTCATCGACAGCTCGATCTGGTCGCGGTCGGCAAGCCTGCGGTAGCGGCCGAGCAGGCCGTCGAACGCCTCGCACATGATCGTCAGCAACTCGCGGCGCAGGTCGGCGTCGAAGTTGCCGGTGTGATCGATCAGCGTCATGACGCGGGGTTGACGTTTCAGCGAATGACCCAGCCAGCCGATGTGGTACCACGACAGCAGGTCGAGGAAGAACTGCTCGTTCATGTACGACAGGCGTTCGTCGTAGACCGACTTGCCGTCCAGCGACAGGACCATGTCGAACATGTCGCGGAAGCGCGGATAGGCGTCGATCATCAGCGGCGCGTGCGCGCGGCGGCACGACCGGACGATCTCGGCACGGGCTTCCAGGTCGGACGGAATCGGGTCTATACCGGCCAGCAGGTTCAGCAGGCGATCAGAGAAGCGGCTGCCGTCGTTCAGGTGACGCTTGAACTCGGCGCCGTAGTCGTCGAGTTGCTCCAGCAGCACCGGGGTGAAGTTGACGACGCAGCGCATGTCCGGATGCGCTTCCAGGTGCGCCGCCATGTCGACGTAGTCCTTCAGGGCGTGCAGGTAGACCCATGGCAGGCAGAAGTCGCCGTCCTGGGTTTCGCGGTACCAGGGCTGGTGCATGTGCCAGCAGACAACCAGGTTGATGGGTCTTGGTGCAGTCATTTTGTGATCCGGTCCCGGTATGTTGTCACTACACTAATCGCGCTCGTAGTGCAGGCGCTGGTTCATCATACCCGGAGTGACCAGTACGATACCCTCGTCGGTGACGAGAAAGCGCTTGCGGTCCTCTTCGGGATTGACGCCGACCTCGAAGTTGTCGGGGATCACCGTGCCCTTGTCGACGATGCAGCGGTGCATATTGCAGTTCTTGCCGATTCGCACCTTGGGCAGGATGACGCTCTCCTTGACGTAGGTGCCGGTCTCGATCTGCGTGTTGAAGAAGATCACCGAGCGCTTGACCTTGGCGCCGGAGATGATGCATCCACCCGCGACCAGCGAGTCGATCGCCTGGCCGCGGCGACCTTCGTCGTCGAACGCGAACTTGGCCGGCGGGCTCTGCGTCTGGTAGGTCCAGACCGGCCAGTCGCGCTCGTACAGGTTCAGTTCCGGCTCGATGTCGCACAACTCGATGTTGGCTTTCCAGTAAGAGTACAGTGAACCGACATCGCGCCAGTAGGCCGGTTCGCCATGCTTGTTCAGGTAGGGGTAGGCGATGGCCTTGGCGTTGCGGATCGCGGCCGGGATGATGTTTTTGCCGAAATCGTGGTCGGAACCGGCGTCCTCGGCGTCGTGGATCAGTGCCTTGGTCAGGTATTCCATCGAGAAAATGTAGATACCCATCGACGCCAGCGCCATGTCGGGATTGCCTGGCACCGGTTCCGGGTCGGTCGGCTTCTCGCTGAACCGCGTGATGCGGAAGTCCTCGTCGACCGACATGACACCGAACGACTTTGCGTCTTCCAGGGGTACCTCGATGCAGCCGACGGTCAGTTCGGCGCCTGCCTGCACGTGGGCGGCCAGCATCTTGGCGTAATTCATCGTGTAGATATGGTCGCCGCCCAGGATCAGCACGTAGTCCGGTTCGTGGCGGTACACGATGTCGAGGTTCTGGTAGATCGCGTCGGCGGTGCCGAGATACCACTCCGGTCGCAGGCGCTGCTGCGCCGGAATGATCTCGACGAACTCGCCGATCTCCGGCCGCATGAAGCCCCACGCGCGCTGCAGGTGACGAATCAGCGAATGCGACTTGTACTGGGTCAACACGCCGATCCTGCGCAGGCCGGAGTTGATGCAGTTGGACAACGCGAAATCGATGATGCGGTACTTGCCGCCGAATGGAACGGCGGGCTTGGCGCGCCACTTGGTCAGGTTCTTGAGTCGTGAGCCTTCGCCGCCGGCCAGGATCAGGACCAGCGTCCGGCGTGTCATGTCGCTGACCGCCTGGGGTTCGACGTAGTACTTGTAGAGGTGGTGCTGCGCCTGGTCGGAGGTCATCGGTTTTCGGTCATGCTGCTTCTCGTCAGAGGTCATGCTTCTGCCCTGTTGTTCCTTTTCAGAATCTGTATTGCGCCGTCGAGTCCGGCATTGTGGCTGTTCGCGAGGAACAGCGGTATCCGTTTGACGTTGTCCCGCATGCGGCCCTTGTCGGTGAACCGGGCGGCCACGGCTGCCGGGTCGAACCAGTCCGCCAGGTGGCTGGCGAGCCCCCCGCACAGGTAGATCCCGCCCGTCGGGCCAAAGGCCAGCGCCATGTTCCCGGCATAAGCCGCGAATACCGAGACGAACAGTTGTATGGCCTGGTTGGCGGCATCTTTGCCCTCGCGCGCGGCTTCTACGATATCGCGGGGTGACACCTGCAGGTGCTGATCGGCATTAAGAAAGCGGTAGGTATCGACCAGGCCCGTGCCGCTGACGATGCGTTCGTACGACACGTGGCCGTGACGGGCGGCGAGCCATTCGTAAAGCGCGACCTCGCGCGCGTCGTTGGGGGCGAAATCCTGGTGTCCACCCTCGGTCGGCTGGGGCAGTCCGTCGTGATCGGCGCGTGGCAGCCAGGCCATGCCCAGGCCGGTCCCTGCACCGGCAACGATGACAGGCCCGTCCTGTACCGCTGCCTCGTTGAGCACGATCAGGCTGTCACGCCCGATCGCCAGGGCGCCGAGCGCGGCGGCCTGGAAATCGTTCACAACGGTCAGTCGCCTGGCGCCGAACCGCTGCTGCAGTGCAGCACGATGGATTCGCCAGTCGATGTTGGTCAGGGCCACCGGGTCCTCGTGGACCGGTCCCGGCACGGCCAGGACGATATCGTCGATCGGTTGGCCCGGTGTGCCACGCAGCGCCAGGCCCTGCGCGATGACGTCCTCGAGGCTGGCGAATCCCGTGTTGGCAAAGGACTGGTGGGCCGACTCGGGCCGGCCGTCGTCATCGATCCAGGCCAGCCGGCTGTAGGTGCCACCGATGTCTGCTGCGAGTGATGTCATGCGCGAAACTCTGCGGCGTGTCAGCCGGGGCCGGGTTGATCCGTTGCTGCGGCGAGGCAGCTGCGCTCGACCACCACCTGCGCCTGCGGTACGTCGGCGACGCGCGTGATCGGCAGGTCCTCGCCGCTGCGCCAGCGTCGGACCACATCGGCTTTCTCGATGCCGCTGACCAGCACCAGCATCGCACGACAGTTCTGCAATGTGCCCGGTGCGAGGGTGACGCGTTCCGGCGGCGGCTTCGGCGACTTGGTCACCGCGAACACGGTTTTTTCCGGCCACTTGCAGCCGGGAAACAGGCTCGCGGTGTGCCCGTCAGGTCCGATGCCGAGCAGAACCATGTCGAATGGCATCGCCGACGCGATCCGGCTGCGGTACTTGGCTGCGGCCGTCTTGGCGCCCAACTCGGTGGCGATCGGGTAGTGCTTGCCAACCAGCGCCGGCAGGCCGGTCGCCTCGACCATCACGCTGTTGCGTTCAGGGTGATCGGCCGGGTAGCAGCGCTCGTCACCATAGTACAGCGACCACCGCTTCCATTGCTGGTCGCTCTGGGCCAGGCGCCGGTAAGTATCGAGTGGTGTCGATCCTCCCGCCAGGACCAGTCGAAAACGTCCGTGCTCCGCTATCGCCGCCTTGGCCGCCACGCCGATCAGGCGGCATGCCGTGTCGGCCACGCTCGCCGCGTCGGGTTCGCTTTGCCAGGTTGCCTGCATCTGCCAGCCTGCCCTTTACCCGCGCACGTGCGCTGGAGGTTGAAACGACCGCTTCGGTGTCATGCCGGGTCCACCAGTTGTCGCCAGCCGTGATGCGCACTGTTGAAGATGCGGCTGACCTCTGTCGGCTCCCACTCACCGGCCGGATGTGTCGGTATGAAGTCGCGCTCGCTGGCCCAGACTCCGAGCACCGGGTCGACGATCCGCCATGCCCATTCGACCTCGTCATAGCGCAGGAAAAGCGATCGGTCGCCGTCGATGACGTCGAGCAGCAACCCGTCGTAGGCGCCGGTTGCGACGTCGTGCTCGCAGCGGAACGGCGCATCGAGGCTGATCTGGCGCGTCTTCATGTCGAGCCCGGCCTCCTTGACCGAGATTTCCAGGCGCAGCGATTCCTCGGGCGCGATGCTCATGATCAGCCAGTTCGGCGGCGGACGTTCGATATGCGAACTGCGAAAGAAATGCTTCGGTGGCTGCTTGAAGCAGATGGCGACCATCGTGCGCGCCTCGGCCATGCGTTTGCCGGTGCGCAGGTAAAACGGCACGTCGCGCCAGCGCCAGTTGTCGACGAACAGTTTCAGCGCGGCGTATGTCTCGGTCACGCTGCGCGGGTCGACGCCGGGTTCGTCGAGGTAGCCGGGCACGGTCCTGTCACCGATGCGACCGGCGGCATACTGTGCCCGGTAGGCGTGCGAATGGACCGCGTCCGGGTGGATCGGCCGCACCGACTTCAATACCTTGACCTTCTCGTCACGCAGGTCGTCGGCATCCATCGACACCGGCGGTTCCATCGCGACCAGGGCCATCAGTTGCATCAGGTGGCTCTGCAGCATGTCGCGCAG
>JAGRGW010000237.1 GCA_020445315.1 Gammaproteobacteria bacterium | reverse complement strand
CCTTCAGCTTCAGCGCCCCTTCCATCGCGATCGGGTAGAAGGTGCCGCGACCGAGGAACAGGGCGTTGTCCTTGTCGGCGAAGTTGTGCGCCATCTGCTCGATGGCATCGGAGAGCTGGAGCACGACCTCGACCTGGCGCGGCAGGGCCTGGAGTTCCTCGACCCAGACCCGCTCCTGCGCGGCATCGAGACCGCGACGCTTGGCCAGGGCCAGGGTCATCAGGCGCAGTGCGACCAGTTGTGTCGTGAAGGCCTTGGTCGAGGCCACGCCGATCTCGGGGCCGGCACGGGTCATCAACGCGACGTCGGATTCGCGCACCAGCGAGCTCTCAGGCACGTTGCAGACGACGAGGCTGCCGACGTAGCCGGCCCGCTTGGCCGCGCGCAGTGCGGCCAGCGTGTCGGCCGTTTCGCCGGACTGCGAAATCGTCACGAACAGCGTGTCCGGCGGGACCACGGTCTTGCGGTAACGGAACTCGCTGGCGACCTCGACCTGGCACGGTATGCCGATCTCCTCGAGCCAGTAGCGCGCGACGAGGCCGGCATGGTAACTGGTCCCGCAGGCGATGATCTGCACGGAGCGGGTGCGGTCGAACAGTTCCTGGGCGACGTGGCCGAAACTCTGTTCCAGCAGCTTGCCCTTGTGGATACGACCCTCGAGCGTCTCGGCGATGACGGCCGGCTGCTCGTGGATCTCCTTCAGCATGTAGTGGCGGTACTGACCCTTCTCGGCATTCGATGCCGACAGCTGGCTGGTGCGGATCTCGCGCGCCACCTCGGTGCCACCCTCGTCGAATACGCGGATGCCGTCGCGGCGGATCTCGGCGAGGTCGCCCTCCTCGAGAAACATGAAGCGCTGGGTCACGGGCAACAGCGCGAACACGTCGGAGGCGATGAAGTTCTCGCCGACACCGACGCCGATGACCAGCGGGCTGCCGGCACGGGCAACGATCAGGCGGTCGGGGTCATCGGGGTCGACGACGGCGAGGGCGTAGGCGCCGACGAGCCGACCGATGGCATTGCGCGTGGCATTGCCGATGTCCTGGCCCTGCTTGAGCAGGTCGGCGAGCAGGTGGGCGATGACCTCGGTGTCGGTATCGGAATTGAAGACATAGCCCTGCTGCGTCAACTCGTTGCGGAGTTCGGCATGGTTCTCGATGATGCCGTTGTGCACGATGGCGACGGCCTCGCCGCTCATGTGCGGATGGGCGTTGCGCTCCGCCGGCATCCCGTGCGTGGCCCAGCGCGTGTGTGCGATGCCGAGGTTGCCGTCGATGCTGCCGCCGTCGATCATTTTCTGCAGCTCGGCAACCTTGCCGACCGAGCGGATACGCTGCAGGCGCGCCTCGCCGCTGCGCACGGCGACGCCCGCCGAGTCGTAACCACGGTATTCGAGCCGACGCAGTCCCTCCATCAGGATCGGGACGACATTGCGTTCGGCGATGGCTCCTACGATGCCGCACATGCGAGTTTCACTCCGTTCTCGTTACTGCCTTGTTCTTCCATCCGGCGTGCCATGCGCTGTCGGCACGGTGGCGTCGGACGACCGTTAGTACTGTTCGCGTCCCCATTGCATCGATCTTGAACCGGGCGCTACTTTTTCTTGGTCGGGCGCTGCCAGTTCACGCTGACCTGCTGCGAGCTGGTCAGCGTCAGTTTGTCCGCCGGGGCATCCCTGCGAATGACCGAACCGGCGCCGATTGTCGCGCCCTCGCCGACGGTTACCGGCGCCACCAGCGCGGTGTTCGAACCGATGAAAGCGCCATCTGCGATCGTCGTCCGGTGCTTGTTGGCGCCGTCGTAGTTGCATGTGATCGTGCCGGCGCCGATGTTGACCCCGCTGCCGATGTCGGTGTCGCCGACGTAGGTCAGGTGGTTGACCTTGGAGCCCTGGCCGACGTTGGATTTCTTGATCTCGACGAAGTTGCCGACCTTGGCGCCGCCGACGAGGTTCACTTCCGGCCGCAGGCGCGCGTACGGACCGATCTGGCAGGCCGGGCCGACGTGGGATTTCTCCAGTACGCAGTTGGCCTCGATGACGGTGCCGTCACCGACGCGCATGTCGCGCAGCACGCAGTTCGGACCGATGACGACGTTGTCGCCAAGGACGACGTCGCCCTCGAACACGACGTTGATATCGATCTCGCAGTCACTGCCGTGACGCAGGCTGCCGCGTACGTCGATCCGCGCCGGGTCGCGCAGGGTCACGCCGGCCTCCATCAGCTGCGCGGCGATGCGCGCCTGGTGGGCCCGCTCGAGCGCGGCGAGCTGCTGGCGGTTGTTGACGCCCTCGGATTCCACCGGCGACGCCGGCTGGCAGACCTGGACGTCGAAACCGTCGGCGACGGCCATCGCCAGCACGTCGGTCAGATAGTACTCACCCTGGGCGTTGTCGTTGGA
>JAGRGW010000025.1 GCA_020445315.1 Gammaproteobacteria bacterium | reverse complement strand
CCGCGCGCCCATGCCGGCACCGCCGCGACGGGCCGCCTCTCCTCGCCCTTGGCACCCGCGTCGCAGCGTCCCGCCACGCATCTCGCCCCCGGGCTGCAGTCGGTGTCGCGGACACAGGCGGGCGACGGTTCGGACGGGCTGAGCACCTCGCGGCATGCGCAGCAGAGCAGCAAAGGTCCCCACCACCATCTCGAAGTTGTGCCCTCGACCACCGCGTCCCCCCCGATCGCCCCGCGCTCCGGCTCTGGAGCTTTGACAGCCATAATTGTAGGTGGTAATTGCCGCATCTGCGCGCTGCTCCGCTTGTGGGCGGTTTTTGTCGTTTTCGCAGCCCGGGAGCCTCCATGTCCAGCGATACAGCCGAGACGGCTTCCGACGAGCCCAAGGCCGTCGAGGAGATCTATTACCGCAAGGGTGACATCGACTTTTGCTTCCTCCTCAACCGGCGGCACCACAACCTTCGGGTGTTCGACTACCGGGTCGGAAACTACCAGCAAAAGCGCGACTTCTTCGACCGGATCGCCCGCTCGGAGGGGCTGCGCAAGGTGTTTACGGTGGTCGAGAAGCAGGACTCGAAGAGCTGGCGCAGCGTCGGGTTCTCGCGGGAGGGGGCCATCCCCGGGTATTTCCGCACGGCCGACGCCTACGTCATGAGCCGGGTCTACACCGACGACGGCGAGCCGATCCAGGGCGGCGCCCCCAAGCTCAACGCCCCCTCGGTCAGCTCCCGCGAGCAGAACAAGTCCAAGCCGCGCGGGGTCAACCCGGAGATGGTCACCGACCCGGCGCGCCTTGAGGCCATGGCCGTCGAGTTCGGTGAGGAGTGCCTGTACGCGCCGTTCCGCCGCGGGATGTTCTTCCCCGACGTCGCGTTCTTCGCGCGCCAAGGCAAGCGGACCTACTGGGTCGGCGCCGAGACCGACAGCTCGTTCGGTCACGCCAAGGTCGACATGATGACCCCGCCGCAGGACGACAAGGACATGGTCGCCCTCGAGCACCTGCTGCAGGCGCTGCTCGAGGAGCTCGCCAAGCGCGAGACCGCCAGCGTGTTCTCGCTCGTCGCCGCCGACTGGACCATGAGCGCGAGCATGTACAGCTCGCTCGGCTTCAAGGTCACCGCGCGGCTCACCGATCACATCACCCGCGACGACGACTTCGTCGGCGCGCAGCTGTGGCACCGACGCCTGGCCGCCGTGCCCACGCCGCGCCTCTCGAGCATCCTCGGATAGCCGCGGGAATCCTCACTCGAGGCATCGCGCGAGGTCGCAGGGACACCTGGGGCCTCGCCTTGACGTCCTCGCCGTGCTCCTTACCTTCGCCCCCGCGGACCCCCGCGGTGCGGGAGAGGTTCGCGCGCGTTTCCACGGACCCACGCACCACGGAGGAGAACCGTGCCCGACACCCCCGTCAAGACCCACGAATTTAAGGCTGAGGTCAGCGCTGTCCTCTCGCTCGTCACCAACTCGCTCTACACCAACCGCGAGATCTTCCTGCGCGAGCTGGTTTCCAACGCGTCGGATGCCGCCGAAAAGCTGCGCTTCGAGGCCCTCAGCAACGACGCGCTGTACGAAGGCGACAGCGAACTGACGATCCGCGTTGCTGTCGACAGCGATGCCGGTACCGTGACGATCTCGGACAACGGCATCGGCATGAGTCGGCAGGAGGTCGGCGAGACGATCGGTACCATTGCCAGCTCGGGCACGCGCAAGTTCCTCGAGAGTCTGTCCGGTGACAAGGCCAGGGACAGCCAGTTGATCGGCCAGTTCGGGGTTGGCTTCTACTCGGCGTTCATCGTCGCCGACCGGGTCACGCTGACCACCCGCCGGGCCGGCATGAACGCCGACGAGGGTGTGCGCTGGGAATCGACCGGCGAGGGTTCGTACACCATTGAGAACGTCGACCGCGCCGCGCGTGGGACCGAGATCGTGTTGCACCTGCGCGAGGACGAGAAAGAATTCCTCGATGATTGGCGCCTGCGCAGCATCATCAGCAAGTTCTCCGACCACATCGCCATACCGGTGCAGATGCTGAAGGCACCGGAGCCACCGGAAGAGGGCGAGGAGCCGCAGCCCGCGACTGAGTGGGAACAGGTCAACAAGGGTACCGCGCTGTGGATGCGCAACAAGTCCGACGTGACCGAAGAGGAGTACCACGAGTTCTACAAGAACACCTGCCATGATTTCGAGAACCCGCTGACCTGGGCGCACAACCGGGTCGAGGGCACCAACGAGTACAGCTCGCTGCTGTTCGTGCCGTCGCGCGCGCCGTTCGACATGTGGGACCGCGAGCAGAAACACGGCGTCAAGCTGTACGTGCGCCGCGTCTTCATCATGGACGAGGCCGACAAACTGATGCCGCACTACCTGCGCTTCGTCAAGGGCGTCGTCGATTCGGACGACCTGCCGTTGAACGTATCGCGCGAGATCCTGCAGCACGACAAGAAGATCGACAGCATTCGCAGTGCCAACGTCAAGCGCGTGCTCGGACTGCTGGAGAAAATGGCCAGGGACGACGCCGAGCAGTACCAGAAGTTCTGGGGCGAGTTCGGCAACGTGCTCAAGGAGGGGCCGGCCGAGGACTTCGGCAATCGCGAGAAGATCGGTGGCCTGCTTCGATTCGCGACGACCCGGTCGGAAGGCGACGCGCAGAACGTTTCGCTCGACCAGTACATCGAGCGCATGACCGAGAAGCAGGAAAAGATCTACTACATCACGGCGGATACGCTGTCGGCCGCCCGCAACAGCCCGCATCTCGAGGTGTTCAAGAAGAAGGACATCGAGGTCCTGCTGCTGACCGACCGGGTCGACGAGTGGCTGGTGTCGCACTTCACCGATTACAAGGGCAAACACCTGCAGTCGGTCGCCAAGGGTGAACTGGATCTCGGTGAACTCGAGGACCAGGAAGACAAGGAAAAGGTCGAGAAGGCGACCGAGGAACACAAGCACCTGATCGAGCGGGTCAAGACCGCGCTCGGTGACAGCGTCAAGGAGGTTCGTGTTTCCAGCCGCCTGACCGAGTCACCGGCCTGCCTGGTCGTCGGCGACTACGACATGAGCCAGAACCTGGCCCGCGTGTTGAAGCAGCTGGGACAGGACGCGCCGATGCCGACCCCGATCATCGAGATCAACCTCGACCACCCGCTGTTGAACCGCATGGATGCCGAAACCGACGAGGACAAGTTCGGCGAACTGGCCCGGCTGGTATTCGATCAGGCGCTGCTGGCCGAGGGCGGGCAGCTCGAAGACCCGGCCGGTTTCGTCCATCGCCTCAACCGCCTGATGCTCGACATGTCGTCCTGAGGACTTTCGTTCCGGCGTCTGCCCCGCCTACTGCTGTTGCGCCGGGCAGACGCACGCATTTTCGGGCTCTCGTTCCCAATCTGCCGGCTGTGCTGTGACAGCATGCAAGGCTTCGACTAACATGGCCACGCATCTATAAGAAGTCCGTCGTTGGCGGACCAAGCCGGGGTCGGTCGGAGTCGGTATGCGGTCAAGCCGTTGGTACCTGTTCGCATGGCTGGTGGTTATGCTGCTGGCAACGAATGGGCAGGCGGCCGATGATGGGAATCTCGTGATTTCCGCGCACCTGTTGCAGCGCCTTCAGGACGAGGGGCGCACACGCGTCCTGGTGCGCTTGCGCGAAAATGCCGAGCCGGTAACGGCGTCCGCTGCGGCACGCAGGTCGCCCGGGTCCAAGTCATCCGTCAAGCACGACTGGCGCGAACGCCGGCAACGCCTCGAGCGGCAGCTGGAGCGGAAGGCGCCCGGTCGCCTGCGCAGCTTCCGCCACCTGCCACTGGTCGCGCTGGATCTCGATGCCAAGTCGTTGCGCGCCCTGCGTGACAGCAACGACCAGCTGGCCGTGTTCGAGGACCGGCGCCACCGGCCGGCGCTCGCTTCCAGCGGCGCCGTCATCGGCAGCGATATCAGCCACCTCAACGGCTATACCGGCGAAGGCAGCTTCGTGGCCGTACTCGATACCGGCGTCGCGGTCGACCATGAACTGTTTGCCGGCAAGATCATCGAGGAGGCGTGTTTCTCGACGACGTCGTCATTGCAGGGTGCGACGACGATGTGCCCGAACGGTGCCGAGTCGCAGTTCGGTCCCGGTGCGGCAGCGCCGTGTACTGATGCGGGCTGCGATCACGGCACCCACGTCGCCGGCATCGCCGTTGGCGATGGTCGCCTGGTCGGCGAGCCGTCGGGTGTCGCGCCCGATGCCGATCTCATTGCGATCCAGGTTTTTTCGGACTCGCGTGACGGCCCGGTGGCCTACACCTCCGACATCATTGCCGCGATGGAGCACGTGCTCGACCTGCAGGAGCTGTACGGTTACCGCGTCGCCGCGGTCAACCTGAGCCTCGCCGGTGACCCGGTAGCGACCGCGCGGGAGTGCGACGTGTATCTCGGGGCAGTCAGCCCGGAGAAGTCGGCGGTCGACCTGTTGCGCAACGCCGGCATCGCCACCGTGGCCGCCGCCGGCAACGACGGCGAGGCCAACGCGTTCGCGTCACCCGGCTGCGTGTCGACGGCGATCGGCGTGGGTGCGACTTCCGACAGCGACGCGGTTGCGTCGTACAGCAACCGGGCCAGTTGGCTCAGCCTGTTTGCTCCCGGCTCTGCGGTTCGCTCTTCGACTTACGCGCCGGCGACGTACGGCAACTACAGCGGTACCTCGATGGCCACACCGCAGGTGGCGGGCGCTATCGCTGTCCTGCGCTCGGCGGCTGAGAGCGCCGTGCTCGATGGCGCCGGTGACGTGTCCCGGCTGTTGGCCGCGATCACTGCTACCGGCGTGCCGGTGGACGATACGTCCAACGGCCGGACCCTGCCTCGCCTGCAACTGGACGATGCCCTGCAGCATGTCGAGCGCGGCGAACTGCCGGTGATGGAGATCCTCGACAACGACCGTGATGGCGTTGCGACATCCGGTGGGTTCGACCTGTTTTCGACGGTCGGCAGTTATCGTGGCCGTTTCCTCGCGGGTCGGATACCGCTCGGTGGCAATGCCTTCCGCTTCCCGTTACCGGAGTCGGTCGCGGGGCCGATGACGGTCCAGGCCTGGTGGCCACCCGCGCTCGGTGGCCGGGTCAGTTACGCGCTCTTTACCGGTACTGCCCTGCATGGTGGCGTGATCGACCAGGGCGAGGGCGGCGATGCCTGGCAGTCGCTTGGCACCTTCGACTTCGCGGCGGGCGGGCCGGCGTACATTGAATTCCGTGACGACCTCGGCGAGAGACTGGTGGTCGATGCCGTGCGCGTGAAGACGGCTGACATGACCGCCATCACGACTGCGGTTCTGCCGGCGGCCGAGTCGGGCCAGGCTTACCAGTTCCAACTGATGGCGGTGGGTGGCACCGACCCGGTGAGCTGGTCGGTCAGCGCCGGCGCACTGCCGCCAGGGCTGTCGCTGAGCGGCGGCGGCCTGCTCAGCGGTGTGCCGGATGTCGCCGGCAGCTTTGCCTTCAGCGTGACCGTGACCGACGCGCTCGGCATCGCGGATACGGTCGACTTCGTCCTGGTCGTGGCACCGCCGCCGAACACGCCACCGGTCGTGGCGGTGATATCGCCGGCGGACGGCAGCGTGGTCGACGAAGGTGTCGCGCTGACGCTGAGCGCGACTGCCAGCGACGCCGAGGACGGCGACCTGGGTGCGCAGATCAGTTGGTCATCGGACCGCGACGGCGCGCTGGGCAGCGGCGCGACGCGGACGATCAGCAACCTGAGTGTCGGCACGCACCGGCTCACGGCCAGCGTCAGCGACAGTGCCGGTGCGACGGCCGCGCACGCGGTGAGCCTGACTGTCGTGTCGGTGCCGGTGGGTGGCGGCGGTGGCGATGTCGATGTGGGTAACGCGATTGACTTCAGCACGGTGACGCTGCTGG
>JAGRGW010000236.1 GCA_020445315.1 Gammaproteobacteria bacterium | reverse complement strand
GCCCTCGACCAGGAACAGTTCGGTCCGGGTCGGATCGTCGGACAGGCAGTCCGCCAGCTTGCCCGGCAGCGCCGGGCCCTGGGTGACTTTCTTGCGTATGACCTTGCGTCCCGCACGCTGGCGCGCCTGCGCGGCATTGATAGCCAGTTCGGCGATCTTTTCGCCGGTTTCGGTGTGCTGGTTGAGCCACAGCGAGAAGGCGTCCTTGACGACGCCGGCGATAAACGGTGCGCATTCGCGCGAAGACAGGCGTTCCTTGGTCTGACCCGAGAACTGCGGGTCGAGCAGTTTGACCGAAAGCACGTAGCTGACGTGGTTCCAGACGTCGTCGGGCGCCAGCTTTACGCCGCGAGGCAGCAGGTTGCGGAACTCGCAGAACTCGCGCACCGCGTCGGTCAGGCCACTGCGCAGGCCGTTGACGTGGGTACCGCCCTGCGCGGTCGGGATCAGGTTGACGTAACTCTCGGTCAGGCTGACATCGCCGTTGCCGGGCTCCGGAACCACCCAGACGACCGCCCACTCGGCCGCCTCGTCGTTGCCACTGCTGCTGCCGACGAACGGCTCGGCCGGCAGGCAGGTGGCACCGTCGACACCGTCCACCAGGTAGTCGCGCAGGCCGTCCTGGTAACACCACTCGTCGTGTTCGTCTTCGCCCTCGCGGAAGAAGCGGATACGCAGGCCCGGACACAGTACCGCCTTGGCGCGTAACACGTGACGCAACTCGCGGACGCTGAACTTGGGCGAATCGAAGTACTTCGGATCGGGCCAGAAGTGCAGGCGGGTGCCGGTGTTGTTGCGACCGACTTTGCCGACCTCCTCGAGATCGGACACCTTTTCGCCGTTGGCGAAGGCGATATTGTATTCGGCGCCGTCGCGCTTGACCCACACCTCCAGGTGCCTGGACAGCGCGTTCACGACGGATACGCCGACGCCGTGCAAACCGCCGGAAAACTGGTAGCTCTTGTTCGAGAACTTGCCGCCGGCGTGCAGCTTAGTCAGGATCACCTCGACGCCGGGGATGCCCTGCTGCGGGTGGATGTCCACCGGCATGCCGCGACCGTCGTCGCTGACCTCGACCGAGCCGTCCTTGAACAGGCGCACGTCGATCTGGCGCGCGTAACCGGCTATCGCCTCGTCGACGCTGTTGTCGATCACTTCCTGCGCCAGGTGATTGGGCCGCGTGGTATCGGTGTACATGCCCGGGCGCTTGCGCACGGGCTCCAGTCCGCTCAATACCTCGATGGCCGAGGCGTCATAGGCGCTCATGAATCGTTCAACAACCTGGTGCTGGTTTACTCGGAAAGGAAGTACTCGCGCCGGAACGCGCCGGTCATGCTGGCCTGGATCTCGCGGGCGGACCGCGTACCGCGAAGGCCGCAAAAGTAGTCGCGCAGCAACTCCGACCGGTAGGTCGATTGGCCGCCCGCATCGGCCGGGCGCCATTTTGCCCGCTTGTGCACACGGACTGGCGGATCACGCCGGGGATTGGCGTAGGCGTAGATCTTGTACTCACCGGTGTCGCAACGATAACCCTCGAAGGTACCGGTTTCGTTGCCCTGATCGTTGCGCACCCACAACCACATCCGCACGACGTAGTCGTCCGGCCCCACCGTGATCCGATCGCGATCGATGAATAGCGTGAACTCGCGTGGCAACAGGTCCATGTTCAGGCGGTGCAGTTCGTCGACGACCGGCAACGCGGTCACCTGGGTCTCGTTCTCGATCCAGGGCACTTCCTGGCTGTCGTCGTAGCTGAACTCGCCACGGCCCACCTCGTCGCGGTATTCCCAGTACGGATCGGTGACGGGATCGTTGGCGTGAACCGTCGCGCCGTACAGCAGGGCCAGGACGAGCGGAATCCGTGACAGAGGAAGCCTGAGTGATCGGAACCGGAATAGCATGGCGGGCGAGTTTAACGCGCCAGGCGCCACGTTTGCATCTACTTGCCGACGGGCCGACACGGTTCCGCTTGGCGCGACACCGGTCACTGCGTTACGTTAACCGTCCATGAGTGCAACGAAACCCCAGACCGACTCGTTCGAGGATTCCCTGGCCGAACTCGAGGCCCTGGTCGACCGCATGGAGAGCGGCGACCTCACGCTGGACGAGTCGCTACAGGCCTTCGAGCGCGGTATCGCCCTGACCCGAACCTGCCAGCAGGCCCTGCAGGCTGCCGAGCAGCGCGTCGAGATTCTGACAAGCGACCGGCCCGACGCCACCACCGAAGCGTTCGAAGATGACGCTTGAGCCGGCTTTCCAGGTGTTCCTTGGCGACTGCCGTTCACGGGTCGAAGACGCGCTGGACCGGTGGCTGCCAAGCGAGAAGACGCAACCGCTCAGGCTGCACCAGGCGATGCGCTATGCCGCGCTGGGCCAGGGCAAGCGGGTCAGGCCGGTCATCGTCTATGCCGTCGGGCAGGCCCTCGGCGCGCCGCCGGAGCATCTCGACGGCGCGGCCTGCGCAGTCGAGTTGATCCACGCCTACTCGCTGGTCCACGACGACCTGCCGGCAATGGACGACGATGACCTGCGGCGCGGCCGGCCGACCTGTCACAAGGCGTTCGACGAGGCCACCGCGATCCTGGTCGGCGACGCCCTGCAGACCCTCGCCTTTCGCGTGTTGAGCAGCGACACCGCGACGCCACTGAACGCCGAGCAGCGCCTGGCCATGGTCAGCGAACTGGCCCACGCCAGCGGCTCGCGGGGCATGGCCGGCGGCCAGGCCCTCGACATGGAAGCGACCGGTCGTGAAATCGACCTGGCGCAGCTGGAAAACCTGCACATCCACAAGACCGGCGCGCTGATCCTGGCCGCGGCACGCCTCGGCGCGATCGCCGCGGGCCGGGGCCAAACGGAAGACGTGGAGCCACTCGAGCGATTCGCCAAGTGCATAGGACTGGCGTTCCAGGTCCGCGACGATGTCCTGGACGTCGAGGGAGACACCGAGGTGCTGGGCAAGACCGGCGGCAAGGACGCGGCCACCGACAAGGCCACCTACCCCGCGCTGATCGGTCTGGATGCAGCACGCGAGATGACCCAGACCCTTGTCCAGGACGCGCTCGACGGCATCCGCGGCTTCGACGACCGTGCCGACCCGCTGCGTGAACTGGCGCACTACATCGTGGGTCGCCAGTGCTGATCCACGCAACCTGACCGGCAACCCGCCACGTTGGCTGCCTTGACTGGCCAGCACGACCCCAAACAGCGATAATGTACGGCTCCTCCCGGATTTTCAGGTGGTTGTTGCCTGATCGGGCGGAGTATAATTCCGAGTGATTAAGTCAACTTTGAAAAGCGCACCCTGCGGGGTGGCTTCGGTCATCAGATGAGCGTAGTGCAACCAAAACCCACCGTCGGCAGCGAGATCGAGGACGTCCAGGGCAGCCACGATACGCGTCGTATCGCGATCAACAAGGTCGGCATCAAGGACATCCGTCACCCGGTTCGGGTCCAGGACCGCAGCGAGTGGGAACAGCACACGGTCGCCACGTTCAGCATGTACGTGTACCTGCCGCACAATTTCAAGGGTACGCACATGTCGCGCTTCGTGCAGATCCTCAACAGCCACGAACGCGAGATATCGGTAGGCTCGTTCAAGGACATGCTCAGCGAGATGGTCGACCGCCTCGAGTCCGAGCGCGGCCACATCGAGATGACGTTCCCGTTCTTCGTCAACAAGCGCGCACCTGTCTCCGGCGTCGAGAGCCTGCTCGACTACGAGGTCACGCTGATCGGCGAGATCCGCAACGGCGATCCGCAGATGTTCATCAAGGTCGTGGTCCCGACCACGAGCCTGTGCCCGTGCTCGAAGTCGATCTCCGATCGCGGAGCCCACAACCAGCGGTCGCACGTCACCCTGACCGTGCGTACCTGCAAGTTCGTCTGGATCGAGGAATTGATCGACCTGGTCGAGAAACAGGCCTCGTGCGAGCTCTACGGCCTGCTCAAGCGCCCCGACGAGAAATACGTTACCGAACGTGCCTATGACAATCCCAAGTTCGTCGAGGACATGGTGCGCGACGTCGCCGCCAAACTGAACACGGATGACCGCATCTGCGCGTACACGGTCGAAGCCGAGAACTTCGAGTCGATCCACAACCACTCGGCGTACGCACTGATCGAGCGCGACAAAGAGGCCGAGACGGTGGCCGCCGGCTGAAGCCCCGTTCAGTAGCGGGCGCGCAGGATCAACAGATTCTCGCGCTGGTCCATCTCGAACTCGGTCAACACGCTCATGCCCAGGAGCACGTTGCGCGGACTGTCACCGTCGATGACGACGGCATCCACGTTGGTGACGCGCAGCCCGCCGACCGAAACGGTGCGCAGGTTGACGCTGAACCCACCCGTACTGCCAGACGCCGTGCCGACGCCGACGCGCTGGCCCTCGACCCTGTGCAGAATTCCCAGCTTCGCCGCATGCAGCTCGCTCATGGCAACGCTGGTCGCCCCGGTGTCGACGAGAAAACGGACCGGCTGGCCGTTGATCAGGCCATCGACGAAATAGCTGCCGGTTGCATCGCTGATAATGCGGACCTCGCGCCGGGTCGGCTTTCGGTAGGTGGCGCTGACCGCCGAGCCAAGACGCAGTTCCTGCCGCTCCCCGCCGATTTCGACGATCGCGCGCGCAGGGTCGGCACTGACCAGCCGGACACCGGCATGCGGCGGCGCACCAGCCGCCAGCACCTTGCGCTTGCCATCGATCTCGAGCATTGCCTTGCCCGGAAACAGCGCGAGCACGCGCACCGACCCCGGATCTGCGACCGCGCCAAACGAGAGCGCAATCGCCAGCCACAGCAGTCCCGCAGCGACGATCGGCCCCCACGATGACTTGCGCTGCTGCAAAGCCTGTCCCCCGCGGAAAAGCCTAGTAAACCAAGACCGCGACCAACTGCAGGCAGACTGCAGCGAGCAGGCCGGCGACCAGGTCGTCGAGCATGATCCCCACACCGCCGCCGACGCGCCGGTCGAGCCAGCCGATCGGCCACGGCTTCCAGATGTCGAACAGGCGGAACAACATGAAACCGAGCACAATCCAGGCCCAACCCCGCGGGGCCGCCGTCATCGTCAGCAGGTAGCCGGCGATCTCGTCCCAGACGATTCCCGGATGATCGTGCACACCGAGATCCTTCGATGCCCGGCCACAGACCCAGAACCCGAGCACCGTCACGCCGAGCAGGACCAACAGGTAGGTCGCCAACGACAGGCGCTCCAGCGGCAGGTAAAGACCGACCGCCAGCAGCGTCCCCATCGTGCCCGGCGCTTTCGGCGAGCACCCCGCGCCAAAGCCGAAGGCCAGCATGTGGACCGGGTTGCCCATCGTCGGTTTCGGCAGGGGATTGGCGGTCATGTCTACACTACCTCATTGTCTCACGCATCGGCAAAGTGATCGAACCCGGCCGGCACTTCCCGGCTCATGCGCCCGTCAGGATAGACCAGCACGATACCTGTACCGGCCTCGACGAGCCCGATACGGCTGATCTCGTGCCCAAGCGCACGGCAGTGCCCGATCAGCGTCGCCTCGATTTCGGCCGGTACGCAGAACAGCAGTTCGTAATCGTCACCGCCAGCCAGCACCGGCTGCCAACCGAACCGCTCCAGGTACCCGCGTGCGGTGGCCGAAACGGGGATCCTGGCGAGCTCGATGGTTGCCGCTACAGCACTGGCGGCACAGACGTGGCCGAGGTCCGCGACAAGGCCGTCGGAGACGTCGATCGCCGCGTGCGCCCTGCCCGCCAACTCGCGCCCGAGCGCCACCCGGGGTGTCGGCCGGTCCAGCCGCAACTGGAGTTCGACCGGCACCTCGACACCCGGCTGCCGCCCCAGGGCCAGCGCGAGCGCGGCATCGCCGATCGTACCGCTGGCGTAGACTCGATCACCCGGCCGGGCAGCGTCACGTCGCAACACTGCGTCGGCATCGACAAAACCATGAACCTGCACCGTGATGCTGAGGGGACCGCGGGTGGTGTCACCGCCGACAAGCTGCAGACCGTGGCTGGCCGCCAGCGCACCAAAGCCCGTCATGAACGATTCGAGCCACGCGGTGTCCGCGCCCGGCAACGTCAACGCCAGCGTCGCCCAGGCCGGCTCGGCGCCCATCGCCGCCAGGTCGCTGAGATTGACGGCCAAGGCCTTGTATCCCAACGCAACGGGATCGGCGCCAGGGGCGAAATGTCTCCCCTCGACCAGCGTATCCATGCTGACCGCGAGTTGGCGGCCGGCGGGAACATCGAGCAGGGCGCAGTCATCGCCAATGCCGAGGACCACGTCCTCACGCTGCGCGGTGGCCTGCTGCAGGAAGCGGCGGATCAGGTCGAACTCGGAGATCGGCATGACCGGTGGCGGTCAGCGCCTGGCCGACGCCTCCAGCGGTCGCAGGTTGCGCGCCGCCTTGTCGAGCACCCCGTTGACGTAACGATGCCCCTTCTCGGCCCCGAACGTCTTGGCCAGTTCGACGGCCTCGTTGATGACGACGCGATAAGGGATCTCGGGGTGTTCCAGCAGTTCGTAGGCGCCGAGACGCAGGATCGCGCGTTCGACCGGGTCGACCGACTCGAGCGCGCGATCGATGCAGTCCGCCAGCGCGGCATCCAGTTCGCCCAGGCGCGAGGGCACCGCACGCACGAGCTCGCTGAAATATTCGGTGTCGAACTTCTTGGCATCCTGCTGGAGCATGAAATGCTCGATGATCGAACCGACGTCCTGGCCGGCGATCTGCCACTGGTAAAGGGCCTGGACCGCCAGGCTGCGCGACCGGCTGCGTTGCCGACTCACTTCTGATGCTCTCCCTTACAGCGCACGAAGCAGGTTGACCATCTCAATCGCGCTGGCGGCCGCTTCGCCGCCCTTGTTGCCGGCCTTGGTGCCGGCGCGCTCGATCGCCTGCTCGATGGTGTCGACGGTCAGCACGCCGAACGCGATCGGCACACCGTGCTTCAACGTAACCTGGGCCATGCCCTTGACGCACTCGCCGGCGACGTACTCGAAATGCGGCGTACCGCCCCGGATCACCGCGCCGAGCGCGACGATGGCGTCGTAATCGCCCTTGGCAGCGATCTTGTCCAGCACCAGCGGCATCTCGAACGCGCCGGGCAGGCGTACCACGGTGATATCCTGTTCACGGGTGCCATGCCGCTTCAGCGTGTCGATCGCGCCCGCCTCCAGGCTGTCGACGACAAAACTGTTCCAGCGCGCGACGACGACGCAGAAACGCGCGTTGGTGACGGTCATGCCGCCTTCGATAGTCTTGATGGTCATGCGGTAATCCTCTTCGACGCCGTACTCGGTCAACTCACTCGGTACTGACGAATTCAACAACTTCGAGTTCGAAACCTGCCAGCGCATGCAGGTGCTTCGGCGCGCTCATGACCCGCATCTTGCGCACGCCCAGGTCGGACAGTATCTGTGCGCCCACGCCGATCGTGCGCAGGTCGTCGTCCTGGTGACCCTCGCGCTTCGGCACCTGGTCGTCCACACCGTGCCACTTGTAGTCCTGGATGCGCTGCACGATGTCGCGCGCGGTATCGTAATTGCGCAGGACGACGATGACGCCCTCGCCTTCCTCGGC